>JBBPIR010000001.1:750035-807896 GCA_038040195.1 Chloroflexota bacterium
GTGTCGTCATCGGTCTCGCGCTTGCGAGCCTTGGTGTTCACGCGCTTGACGGCTGCCGCGGCGGCCCGCTTGATGGCGTGGCCCTCGGTGTCGTCATCGGTCTCGCGCTTGCGAGCATTGGCGGCGGCCCGCTTGACCGCACCGGCGGCGGCGGCCCGCTTGACGGCGTCGGCCGCGGCCCGCGTATGGACGTGGCCCTCGACGTCGTCGTCCCCGGAGATCTTGCCCCGGACTCTGATGTTCTTATCCATAGTTGACTGGTGCCTCCCGATTCTCTATTCCGGACCGAGTGGCCCGGAACCTCAGGCCTGACGGTAGGTTAGCGTCCCCCGACCTCTCGATCACCTCGGTGACAGCCCGGCTGTCAACTGGGTGACACTGGCCGACCCAATCAGCGGGCGACTTGCCGCTCCAGCCGTTCGAGGTCGGTGATGACCAGCGTATCGCGGTCGATGCGAATCAGCCCACGTTCGACGAGGTCGCTGAGGAGCCGGTTCACGCTCTGCCGCGTGGCCCCAATCATGGCAGCCAGATCGGACTGTGTGAAGGGCCAGTCGAGCGTTGCCTCCAACGTTCCCTGCGGCGTTCGCTGGGGTCCGGGCTCCGCCTCCCCGGCGAGGCTCAACAGCCGGCTGGCCAACCGCCCGGCAAGGTCGAGGAAATGCAGCTCCTCGACGTGGCCCGTCAACCGGCGCAGCTCGCCGGCCAGCGATCGGAGCAGGACGTCCCGTAGGCTCGCACTGCGACCGATCTCCTCCAGGAACGTCTCGCGGGGCAGGCTCAGCGTTTCGGTGACCTCCACCGCAGCCGCGGTCGCCGAGCGCGGCGCCCCGTCGAGCAGGGCAAGCTCACCGAAGAAGTCGCCCGCGTGGACGGTGGCGATGATCGCCTCCTCTCCCTCGGCCGAGGGCAGCACGATCTTGACCGACCCCGATGCCACGATGTGGAGCGCATCGCCCGGATCGCCCTGGTGGAAGATCACCTCGCCCCGGCGGAAGCGGCGGCGACGCAGGTGGCGCGCCACGTCCCGCAGGTCATCGGGCAGGACACCCGCAAACAGAGGGCATCGGGCCAACAGGGTCAGGCTCGGATCGTCAGCCATCGGTCAAAGACTCGTCGCTCCGGTCCAGGCGTGCCGACGTCCCACGATGCACGTCCAGCAGTCGCGAGGTCAGGCCGGGGCCGGCGCCGACCAGCTCCAGGAAGCGACCCCCGTCCAGGGCGAGCAGGGTCCCGTCGCCGGTGGCGGTTACGGTGGCCGTCCGCGGGACGCCACGCAGCAGCCCGATCTCGCCGAACACGTCATCCGGGCCCAGGGTCCGCAAGAACCGGGGCGCACCACCCGGGTCCTTGGTCTGGGCGACCTCGAACGTACCGTCCAGGACGTGGAAGAAGCGGTCAGCCGGGTCGCCCTGGCGCACGACGACCTGGCCTGGCGTCACGCGCACGCGGGTCAGGTGGCGGGCGGCCTGCTCCAACGCGGCGGGGGCCAGCCCATCGAACAGCGGAATGCGGACGAACCGCTGGGCGCCCGGGTCCATCTCCGACGCTGCGGACCTCCCCACCAGGACCGTCCCGACCAGCGTGGCGGCAACCATGGCGACCCCGAACCCGAGCAGGACGACGACCGGACCGGTCGCGGCTGCCAGGATGGGTGCCAGGAACGCACCCAGCGCATAGGCCGATACGGTCAGCGTGTCCATGGCGCCGATCGTTCGCCCCCGGATGGAGTCGGGGACCGCCCGCTGGAAGATCGTCGTCGCCACCACCTCGAGCAGGAGCATGCCGGCAGTGGCCACCGCCATGGCGGCAATGGCCGCCAGCAGGACCGTCGACTGGCCGACAAGGATGACTCCAACGCCCAGTGTCACACCACCCACCGCCAGCGGGATCTCGAGTCGCCGACGGAGGGTCATGGGCCCGGCGATGAAGGCGCCGATGAGTCCGCCCAGCCCGATGGCGGCGTTCAGCCAGCCTGTCCCAGCGTCGCCTGCGCCGAGCACCTCGACCGCGATGACCACGGTCAGGACGGCCAGCCCGCCGGACACGAAGCCGTCGAACAGGTTGATCACGCCCAGGCCGGACAGGGGTCGGATGGCCGGCCGGACCGACGCCCGGAACCCAATCGTGCTCGCCTCGGTAGAGGCGGCGTGCGCCGCCACGGCGCGTCCCCGATCCCTCGGCAGCCGCCACAGGACGGCGGCGATGATCACGAACGTCACGGCATTCAGAAAGAAGGCCAGCGGGATGCTGCCGACCGTGATGAGGATGGCCGCCACCGCCGGACCGATGATGAACGCCAGGTTGTCCAGGCTCGACCAGGCGGCATTGGCGGGGCCCAGCTCCCGCTCATCGGCCACCAGGCTGGGGATCAGCGAGCCGATGGCGGGGCTGAAGAAGGCCGAGAAGCAGGCCGCCAGCAGGCTGAGGGCCACGACCGCGATGATCGGCCCCTCAACCAGGGTCAGCGCGGTCAGCGCCAGCATGATGACCCCGCGGGCGAGATCGGTGACGATCAGGATCAGGCGCCGGTCGTACCGATCGGCCACGATCCCGGCCGGGACCGAGAGCAGGATGTAGGGGACAACGCGGGCTGCCCCCACGATCCCCAGCACGACGGGCGAGGCGCCGGAGTTGTAGACCACGACCAGCAGCGCGACCAGGTACAGCCAGTCGCCGATGGAGGACACGAACTCCCCGATCATGAGACGCGCGAGGGCCGGGTTGGCGAAGACGCGCCGGTAACTGGCGAGGCTGCCCATCGGTCCGGGCAGTCTACCCGTACACTCCGAGGCGCCCATGCCGGTCCCCGTCATCCGATCGGACGCCCATCTCGCCCACGATGGCCTGGTCGAGGTCGAGCGCGGCCGCGCCATCCCCGGCTACGAGGTGCCGGCCCGCGCGGTGGAGATCGAGCAGGCGCTGGTGGACGCGGGCGGATATCGGTTCGAGGACCCGACCGAGCATGGCGAAGAGCCGATCCTGGCGGTGCATGATCGCGCGCTGCTTGATGTCCTGGCGGTGGCCTGGGATGAGGCCCTGGCTGCCGGGCTCACCGACGGAACCCAGCCGCTCATCCCGGGCACGTTCCTGACGACCGGGTATGCAGCCGGTCATGAAACCGGTCTGCCGGGACCGGGCCACCGGGTGTTCGCGTACACATTTGACACCGCGACGCCGATCGTGGCCGGCACCTACCACGCGGCGCGGGTGGCGGTCGACGTGGCCCTCACCGCCATGGACCGTGCCCTGGGCGGGGCGCACCTGGCGTACGGCCTGTGCCGGCCCCCCGGCCACCACGCCGGCCGCGCCCTGTACGGCGGCTACTGCTTCTTCAACAACGCGGCCATCGTCGCGCAGGCCCTGTCCAAAGGCGGAGCCTCGCGGATCGCCATCCTGGACATCGACTACCACCACGGCAACGGCACCCAGCAGCTGTTCTGGGATCGGCATGATGTGCTGTACGTCTCCCTTCATGGCGACCCGGCCCGGGCCTATCCGTACTACTCCGGCTTTGCGGGCGAGACCGGCTTCGGCGCTGGCGAGGGCATGAACGTCAACCTGCCGCTTCCGGAGGGGACCGACCTCGCCACCTACCTGGTGGCCCTGGAGGTTGGCCTGCGCGCTATCCGCGACCACGACCCCGATGCGCCCGTGGTCGTGTCGGTGGGCTTCGACACGTTCTATCGCGACCCGATTGCCGATTTCGCGATCACAACCGATGACTACCGCCGGATCGGGGCCGCGATCGGTGCGCTGGACCTGCCGGTGATCGCTCTTCAGGAAGGCGGGTACGCCCTCGACGCCATCGGCGCCAACGCGGTCAGCTTCCTTGGCGGGCTCCAGGGCCGGGACAGCTAGGCGCCGCGATGACCGTCGATCCGGACAGCTACCTCGGGCGCGAGGTCGCCGGCTACCAGGTCGAGGAGGTCATTGGCCGGGGCGGGATGGGCGTCGTGTACCGGGCCGAGCACCTGCGCCTGGGGCGCAAGGTGGCGCTCAAGGTCGTAGCGCCCCAGATCGCGCGCGAGCCGAAGTTCCGGGAGCGCTTCCTGCGCGAGTCGCGGACAGCGGGCTCGCTGGACCATCCGAACGTGGTCCCGATCTATGACGCCGGGGAGGCGGACGGCGTCCTGTACATCGCCATGCGGTTCGTGGATGGCGTGGACCTGGCGACCCTGATCACGCGGGACGGGCGACTGGAGCCGGCACGCACGGCCCGCATCGTGGCCCAGGTCGCCAGCGCCCTTGACGCCGCGCACGAAGCCGGTCTCGTTCACCGCGACGTCAAACCCAGCAACGTGCTGCTCCCCGCTCGCGGCGCCGGCCGAGGCGAGCATGCCTATCTCGGGGACTTCGGCCTCACCAAGCGGGTCCTGTCCGAATCGGGCGTGACCGGATCGTCCGCCTTCCTGGGGACCATTGCGTACGTTGCGCCCGAGCAGATCGAGGGCCGTCCGGTGGACGCCAAGGCAGACCAGTACTCGCTGGCATGCCTCATCTACGAGTGCCTGACCGGGCATCGGCCGTTCGAGCGCGAGACCGATGTCGCGACCCTGTATGCGCACCTGCGCGATCCGTTTCCGAGTGTCGGGGACGCGGCGGAGCCGGATCTCCGATCCGCCCTGGACGGGGCCCTGGCCCGGGCGGCGGCCAAGAAGCCTGCGGAGCGCTTTGACTCGTGCGGCGACCTCGCCGAGGAGCTGGTTCGGATCACGGGTGCGACCACGGGGACCGGATCGCAACCGGTCGCGGTCCGGCGGGTCCGCTCCGCGGCGCAATCTCGCCGCCGGCTTGCGGCTGGTTTCGGTTCCGCCGCGGTGGTCGCGGCGCTGGCGATCGGGGGCTTCATCCTGTGGCAGAGCAACCAGTCCGCGGCACCGGTGATCACTGGTAACGGGGTGGCGATCATCGACACCGCGACCAACCAAGCTTCGCTTGGTGCTGAGCTCGCGAACGAGCCGACCGCGATCGCAGCCGACCCAACCGCGGCGTGGGTGACCCATTTCTCGGCCAGCCAGGTCTCGCGAGTGGATGCGGTGACCCGCATGGTGACCTCCATTCCGGTCGGGGCCGGGCCCGGGGCCGTGGTGGCCGGGGCGGCCGAGGGCCTGGTGTGGGTCGCCAATACGACGGCGGAGACGCTGTCCGAGATCGACGCTGAGAACCCGGGTAGGGGACCCACCACGATGGCCCTTCTCTTCCGGCCCGGAGCTTTGGCGCTGGGTGACGCGTTCCTATGGGTCATCGATACGCAGGCCGACAGCGTGACCCAGATCGACGCCGGAAGGTTGCGTTTGGAGAACGAACCAATCAGCGTCGGCGCCGAGCCAGTTGGAGTGGCCGCCGGCGGCGGCGCGGTGTGGGTTGCGAACAGCCTGGACCAGAGCCTGTCGCGGTTGGCGATCGGCCTCACCAGTGCCGACGCTCCCATCGCGCTCGGCTTCACCCCGGGCGCCCTGGCACTCGATGTGGATACCGATGCGCTGTGGATCGTGGATGCCGCCGGTGGCGCCGTGGTCCGGTACAACACCAGGTCCCGTGATCAGGTTGTCCGCGTCCCGGTGGGTTCCCGGCCGGCCGCGATCGCGATCGGCGGGGGCGGGGTGTGGGTCGCCAACTCCGGCGACGGGACCGTGTCCCGGATCGACCCCGCCACCAACGAGGTCGTGGCCATCATCGCCATCGGCGGTGCGCCGGTGGGCGTCGCCGTGTCCGGCGAGACGGTCTGGGTGGCTGTGGCGGGGCGCTGAGTGGAGAAGGCCGCAGCCGCGGTCATCGCGGTGGCCATCCTGACCGCGTGCGCGGGAGAGAGCGTTCCGGCCAGCCCTGGCCCCACGCAACCAAATGCCTCGCCGGAGGCCCAGGTTCAATGCGAGGACGTCCCGGTTCACGCCCCGGACGGACAAATCGTGTTTCTGACCGGCCGCTGGATCGGCAGCGGCGATCCGAACGCGGTTCCACGGCCATCGGTCTTCTATGTCCGACAGACGAACAGCTGTGTGGTGTGGGTCGGCCTGAGCGCAGAGGAGGGAGAAGCACTCGGGGAGTCCTGGATCGAGACCTTCTCGGGCCACATTCGCCCAGACTTGACGATCGTCGGGCTCTGGGACGAGTTGCCCGACGGCGGTCGCGGTGCCATCACGGTCGGCTTGGAGTTTGTGCCCGCTGGTAGCATGTTCGAGGTCCAGCTTCACCTCCGGGATTCCACTGGCGACATCCATCCCACCAAGAGCTGGGTTCGAGAGGACGCATCCACCTGAGACCGCTGGGCAGACTGTTCCTGGTGGCCGCGCTCCTCCTGGCCGGGTGCGACCAGGCGAGCCCAAGCGGATCCGAGGCACCGACCGCGAGCGGGCGAGGCGGCGAACCCGAACAGATCCTCCGGCTCAGCTACTCCGAGGTCGGTTCGCTGGATCCCGCTGGCTACTTCGACGGAACGCTGCATCTACTTGTTCGCGGCCTGACAGGCCTGGACGAGGAAATGCGCACCGTTCCGGCCATAGCCGAGTCATGGGACGTGAGTGAGGAGGGCACCCATCTCACGTTCCATTTGCGCCAGGCCAGCTACAGCAACGGCGATCCAATCGTTGCCGCCGATTTCGTGTACGGCTGGCGGCGTCTGCTCGACCCACGCATCGAGTCCGGGTGGGGATATCTGCTGGCCGATCTGGTCGGCGCGGGAGACCTTCTCGCGCTCACGCCCGATTCCGTCCCGGCGGACGAGGTGATCGACTCGATGCTGGCCGGCCTCGGCGTTTCGGCGCCCGATGAGCGAACGCTCGAGGTGGATCTCGCCAGGCCGGCGGCCTACTTCGCGACCGTCGCCTACTTCCCGGCTTTGGCCCCCGTTCCCCAATCGTGGATTACACGCCCAGGCGCCACTGAGGGGGGTGCCTTCGTGTCGTCTGGGCCCTTCGTGCTGACCGAGTGGGTTCACGACCAGAGGCGGACGTATGAACCGAACCCGATGTGGTGGGGCGATCCGACCGGGCTCGATCGCATCGAAATGCGCGTCTTTTCCTCCGACGAGGACGCCCTCGAGGCATTCCGGCGGGGAGAGATCGACCTCCTCGGTGTGCCGGCCCTCCCAGGGGCTGAGGACCTCAATTCCCTGGCGCAACCGCGTCCGGGCTCCTCCTTCTGGTTCATCGGATTCAACATGCTCACCCCAGGCAGCCTCACCGCGCGCAGCGCCGAGCTCCGTCGCGCGCTCAGCCTGGCCATCGACCGCGAGGAGCTGAACGCCATCGTCGGATTCAACGGCCCGGTGGCCGGGAGTCCCATTCCGCCGGGCGTCCCTGGCCACGATCCGGACCTCGCATCCGTATTCGATCCCGACGAAGCCCGTCGTAGCCTGGCGCAGGCGCTCAAAGAGCTGGGGCTGACAGATGCGGAGGACCTCCACCTGACGTTCCTCCACGGCACACTGGTCGGAGAGGGCCCGCGTCACCTGGAGCTGCAATGGCGAACGGTCCTTGGCATCGAGGTCGAGTTCGTTGGCCTGGAGGTCGATCAGTACTTCGAACGGCTTTTTGCCGGGCATGATTTCGACATGTTCTGGGTAGGGTGGATCGCGGACTACCCGCACCCCCAGAGCTACCTCGAACCGGTGTGGGGATGCCAGCAACGGGCGAACTGGGCGGCGTATTGCAACCCAGCGTTCGAGGAGCTCCTCGACCAGGCAGCCCGCACCGGCGACGTCGACAGCCAGCTGGCCCTCTATGCCGAGGCCCAGCGCCTGCTGGTGGACGAGCCAGCCGCGATGTTCCTCCAATGGGAAAGCGGGTACGCACTGGTTGCGCCGTGGGTGAACGGGCTGGTGCTCACCCCGATGGACGATTCCCCGGGATCCGTGTTCCTCGACCAGATCCGGATCACCGCGCGGGACTAGGCTTCCGGCGCGACCGCCGTCATACGGTCGCGGATGCGCTCCGCGGCGGCCTCGTCGTTGAGCCGATTGGCGGCCCGCAGTGCGCGCAGCCACAGACGACCGGCTTCGTCATCGGCGCCCAGCTCGGCGGCCCGTTCGGCGCCACGTTCGAGGTACTCGAGCGCCTTGCCCAGGTCGTGAGCCCGGGCATAGTGATGGGCGACTTCCTCCAGGTGGCTGTCCAGGGCAGCCGCGTACCGCGCTTCGCAGGCGCGGGCGGTAGCCAGGTGCAGCTCGGCCCGCCGGGCATCGGTCAAGGTGCCCAGGACGGCTTCGTGAAGCAGGCCATGTCGAAACTCGTAGGTCGGGTCCGGATAGCGTCCCCGTTCGACGATGATCCCGCCGCGCAGCAGCGCCTCGAGGGCGGGGTCGACCTCGTCGACCACTCCCTCCAGGATGGTGCGGCTGAACTGACGGCCGATCACCGCCGCCGCTTCAGTGACCCCGCGCACCTCGGCGGGGAGATGGTCGATCCGGGCCACCAGCAACCCCTCCAGCGCTGGCGGCAGGACATTGCGGGGGACGGTCAGGGTCCACGCTTCGTGATGCGCCAGCGCGCCGGTCTCCTGCAGGCGAGCCAGCAGCTCCTCGAGGAACAGCGGATTGCCCTCGCTGACTTCGGCCAGGGTGCGGCGCGTCCCGGGATCCAACCCCTCCCCAGGTACGAGGAGGGTCGCCAGCTCCTCCGCAGCCGCGAGGTGGAGGGGCGGCAGGTCGACGCTGGTCAACCGGTGGCTGAAGTCGGTGAGGGCCTGGGTGCGCAGTGCCCAGCCAGCCGTCCCGGTGTCAGGCCGCAGGGTCAGCATCAGGCCGATCGGTGCCCGATCGGTCAGGGCCATCACATCGATCGCCAGCTCAGCCGATGACTCGTCGGCCCAGTTGACATCCTCCACCGCGACAGCCAGCGGCCCATTGGCGGCCAACGACCGCAACCATCCGACGTACGCGGCCCGCAATCGGGCGGCCAGCTCGGGCGGGGACAGCTCCGTCAGCACGGCCTCGGCATCGGCATCCAGGCGGATGCCCAGGAGGCGGGCCAGCTCAGGGAGCCGATCGGCGCCGTCAGCACCCAGCCGGGCCCGGAGACGGGTCCGGACGGCCAGGTCGGGCTCTCCGTCAGGGATGCCCAACCAACCCCGCAGCATCTCGACGAACGGCCCAAAGGGCGAGCGGGCGCCATACGACAGGCAGTGCCCCTCGAGCCAGGTCATCCGCCCTTGACTGAGGCGGCGCATCTCGGCCAGGAGGCGCGTCTTGCCGAGGCCGGCTTCACCGACGATGAGCACCACCTGGCCCTGGCCAGCGGTCAGCTGGTCAAGCGTCGTCGTCAGGCGTGCGAGCTCGACGTCGCGCCCGACCAATGGGCGGTCAGCCGCCGGGCCGCCAGCGGCCGGGGCTCCAGGAGTTGGCGCTCCTGCAGCCGGGGCTCCAGGAGTTGGGGTCGCCGATTGCGGGCCGATCAGCCTCCAGGCCTTCACCGGCTCCTCGCGGCCCTTGACGTGCAGCGGCCCGAGAGGCTGGGTGATGAAGCGGCCGGCGAGACGCCGCGCGGTGGCCTCCCCGACCGCGATCGTCCCCGGCTCGGCGGCTGCCTCGAGCCGCGCGGCGATATTTGTCGCATCCCCCAGGGCCACGGTCTGCGGGTCCGCTGCCCCAACCATCCCCACGCCCGCCTGGCCGCTGTTCACCCCCACCCGCACTCCCAGGCCGGCGATGCCCCACGCGGCCTCCACTTCTCGGCCATACGCCGCCATCAGGTCGATGATTCGCAATGCCGCCCGCGCGGCGCGCTCCGGATCGTCCTCGTGGGCTGTCGGAACGCCGAAGTACGCGCAGATGCCGTCGCCCTGGTAGGCCTGCACGGTGCCACCGAAATCCTCGACCGCGCCGCTCATGCGGGTGACGCACTCGCCGATGAGCGCCTTGACCTCGTCCGGCGCCAGGCGCTCCCCGAGGCCGGTGGATCCGGTGATGTCGGCAAAGAGGGCAGTGATGGGGCGCAGCTGATCGGCGGTCATGCCCTACCGGCCTCCGGCCAGGATGGACCGATACTGCTCCGGATCGACGTTGCCGCCGCTCAGCACGATGACGCGTGGCGGGTGGACCGGCCCAGCGGCGCCGGTCAGGTGTGCGGCCATGCTGGCCGCGCCCGACGGCTCGATCACCAGTCGGGCCCGGAGTGCCAGCTGACGCATGGCCTCGCGCATGTCGTCGTCCGAGACGGTCACGATATCGTCGACGAGGGCCTGGATGTGCGCCCAGGGAAGGTTCCCGAGGCGGTTCACGCGCAGGCCGTCGGCAATCGTCTGGTGCGTGCGCTCGGTCGGCCAGGCTCGGACCTCGCCCGCGGCCAGGGATTCGCGCGCATCGGCCGCATCTTCCGGCTCGACCCCGACGATCCGGGCCTTGGGCGCCAGCGCCTTCACCGCCGCCGCGATGCCGCTGATCAGGCCACCACCGCTGATCGGAACGAGCACCTCCCCGACGTTCGGCAGATCCTCCACGATCTCCAGGCCGCAGGTTCCCTGGCCGGCGATGATCTCGGGGTCGTCGTAGGGCGCGACCATCGTCAGGCCGCGCTCCGCCGCCAGGTTCTCGGCGAGTGCCCGCCTGGCGTCGTTGCCGGGTGCGGCCAGAATCAGCTCGGCGCCGTCGGCTCGCACCCGGTCGATCTTCAGCGACGGAGCGTCCTCGGGCATCACGATTACGGCGTGGATTCCCAGCAGCCGCGCCGCCCTTGCCACCGCCTGCGCATGGTTGCCCGAGGAGTAGGTGATCACGCCAGCAGAGCGTTCATCATCGGTCAGCGTGGACAGCCGGAAGTAGGCGCCGCGCATCTTGAACGCGCCCACCGGTTGCAGGCTCTCCGGCTTGAGCCAGACCCCGTCTTCCCAGGGCAGCAACGGGGTGCGGACCGCCACCCCCCGGATCTGCTCAGCGGCGAACCGAATGCGCTCCAGCGGGACAAGCATGCGAGGATGCTAGACGGATGAGAAACCAACCGTCCGCCTGCCCGGCCACGCCACCACGGGCGTGCTCACGCGGGTCGATGCCGGGACTGCCCTCCAAGCCCGCTGAACCTCCGGCGCCGCGAATGCCACGATGGGCGCGGCCCGCGCGCCGCTCGCGAGTGGCCACCGTGGTCGCCGTCGCGCTGCTGGGACTCGCGGCCTGCAACCTCGGTTCGCCGGCAGCAAGCGTCGCGCCCACGCCGACGCCCAATTCTTCGTCGGCCGCAGCGTCCCTGGACTGCGAAGAGCCGAATCTCCTGAGTCCGCAGGGCAGTCGGGTGGACCTGACCGGGACCTGGACGGGTGGCTCGACCCTGTTCTACGTCCGCCAGGTCGGCCAGTGCGTGTGGTGGATTGGGCTCAGCAACTGGCCGGGACAGTCACCGGGAGACTTCTTTTCGAACACCTTCGCGGGGCGGCTGGGCGTCGAAGGCCCCGATTACGTCGTTCGCGGCGAGTGGGCAAGCATCATCCGGCCCAGCTCCGGGATGGCATACAACCCCCCATATGAGCGTCTCATCGCATTCGAGGTCGTGTTCGAGACGGTCGGGGGGACGGAAACCATCGTCCTGCGGGGCCTGCGAATGTCGGAACTGGCGCCCACGGACTGGTACGCCCGGGACCTAACGAGAACCGGCCCCCTCCCCGATACGCAGACGCCATGACCTGCGAATTGGCGACGTCTACATCGTACCCACGCGGATCGAAAGAGAAGAACCTGGGCCGATCCTGGATGGGCTTGGTGAAGATCTGGAGCAGGTAGTCTTCCTTGTGGCGGGTCGGCTTCGATCCCTGACCAGCTCCGCCGTCTTGACCCGGGCGAGGGCCATACTCTGACGCATGTGTGCAGGGCGCTGCCTCCTTCACGCCGCCGTTCTGGCGACCATAGTTCTCGCCGGGTGCGTCGGAGAGCCCGTTCGCTCGCCATCCCCAAGCACGTCGCCGATCTCAACCCAGCCAATCAGCGGCCATCTCCCGCCGGGGTGTGAGCCGAGCAACCTGCGAGGCCCGGACGGTCAGCCCGTAGACCTCACTGGCGCCTGGACCGGTCCGCAGTCGTGGGTGGGCTTTTTCCAGAGCCCGACCGAGACCACCTTTATCCGTCAGGTCGGCGATTGCGTGTGGGCCGCCATCATGGACGAGGAGTTCCGATCCGACCCGAATTACGTCGGAGACTTTGAGCTACCGGCCGGCAACCTCGGCACCATGCGCGGGCAGGTCACCAACGATTTCGTGATTGAAGGCGAGTTGGTCTCCATACGGTTCGGATCCCCCCTGCCGCCGGCCGTGTTCGTCCAGATCAGGCTGCGCATTGAGTTCGACAAAGACGGCCGGATCCTGCTGCGCGAAGACCGCACCCCGGGCGTGGGGCCCCGATGCTATTCCTTTGCCCAAGGAGAGCTCTTCTGTCCGATACCGGTGATTCTGTATCGCGTGGACGACCTTCCCGCCCCCGCCCCGTGATGACCCCGGCGGGGAAGCGTGGCCTTCGCGCCGCGATCCTGGCGGCATCACTCCTTGCCGGGTGCGTCGCGGAGCCCGTTGGATCGCCTTCGCCAAGTACGCTGCCGACCTCAAGCCCGCCGATCAGCGGCCAGCTCGCTCCCGGGTGCGAGCCGATTGACTTGCGCGGCCCAGACGGTCAGCCGGTTGACCTGACCGGTGCCTGGCGCTCGCCACCCGACATCGGTTTTTTCTTCGGGAGCAGGGCGGAGACAACATGGATGCGCCAGATTGGCGATTGCGTAGCGGCGGCCATCCTGGATGAGAAGTTCCGGACGAATCCGGATGTCACCGGCAGCATCGGCACCATGCGTGGGCGGATCACGAGCGGATTCGTGCTTGAGGGTGAGCTGGTCGCCGTCAGATTCGACCCTGGGTACCTGTCGGAGCCCGCTGACCTCGCTCCGATCAGATTCCTCATCGAGTGGGATGCCAACGGGCGGATCTTGCTGCGGGAGGATCGCGACCCGCGAGTGGGAGGGCCTCGATGCTACTCCACCCCCCTAGGGAGGAACTGTCCTCCCCCTGTGATTCTCTATCGGGTCGAAGACTTACCCGCGCTGACTCCGTCTCCGACCTAGGACTAGA
This sequence comes from Chloroflexota bacterium, assembly GCA_038040195.1. NCBI lineage: Bacteria > Bacillati > Chloroflexota > Chloroflexota bacterium. The sequence goes on from JBBPIR010000001.1 coordinate 763,071, forward strand.
GGTTGCCGCGCTTGGCCTGCTCCATCTCGATGGCCTCGAACAGGGCCTTGAAGTTGCCCAGCCCGAACCCGCGCGATCCGTGGCGTTCGATGATTTCGAAGAAGAACGTCGGCCGATCCTGGATGGGCTTGGTGAAGATCTGGAGCAGATAGCCCTCTTCGTCGCGGTCGGCCTCGATCCCGAGCTCCTCGAGCGTGTCCATCGGTATGCCAACGTCGCCCACCCGATCCGGCAGCGCGGCGAAGTACTCGTGGGGTAGGCCCAGGAACTCGATTCCGCGGCCGCGCAAGGTACGAACCGTGCCCACGATGTCGGTCGTCAGCATGGCGATGTGCTGAGTGCCGGCGTCGAGGTAGTAGTCGATGAACTCCTGGATCTGGCTCTTGCGCTTGCCCTCGGCGGGCTCGTTGATCGGGAACTTGATCCGCCCGTCGCCGTTCTGCATGACCTTGCTCATCAGGGCGCTGTACTCGGTGTGCATCATCTTGTCGTCGAAGTGGACCAGCTGGCTGAACCCGAGAACCTCGCGGTAGAAGTCGGCGAACTTGTTCATGTCGCCCAGCGCCACGTTCCCGACGCAGTGGTCGATGTTGAGCAGGGTCTGACCCGTCCCCGGCGCTGCGGGGTCTTTGATCCGGTGGTAGCCAGGTGCATAGGTCCCCGCATAGTCTCGGCGGTCGACGAAGCTGTGGACCACTTCTCCGTAGGTGTGGATCGCGGACGTGCGGAGGACACCCTTGTCGCCTGGGATCTCGGTAGGCGGCTGGGCTGAGCGGGCGCCGCGGGTGGTCGTCTCGCGCCATGCCGACTCCGCGTCATCGACCGCGAAGGCGATGTCCTTGACCCCGTCACCGTGCTTGCGGACGTGCTCGGCGACCTCGCCCTCGGGACTGATGGGCGCCGTGATCACGAAGCGGATGTCGTTCTGGACCAGGACGTACGACGCGCGGTCGCGAACCCCGGTCTCCAGGCCCGCGTAGGCGACCGGAGTAAATCCCCACAGGGTGCGGAAGTAATGGGCCGCCTGCTTCGCGTTCCCGACCCAAAACTCGACGTGGTCAATGCCCTTGAGGGGCAGGAAGTCGGTCGTCTCGGCGGCGGGAGCCGGCTTCGTAGTGGTCACGGCTCCGATGGTACGCCCGCCGGTCGAATCGCGCCGTATCCTCAGTCGATCATGCGATCAGCTGATTGGTTCGCGACGGCTGGCTTTGTCGCCCTGCTAGCCGGCTGCGCCCCGACGCCGACGCCATCGATCATCGGCCCTTCGCCCACCACGAATGGATCGAGCGCGTGTGCCGGCGTCGACCTGCGAGGCCCCGACGGCACAACCGTCAATCTGACCGGGACCTGGGAAGGCCTGAACAATCTGTGGTTTGTGACGCAATCGGGCAGCTGCGTAACGATCGAAGGCCTCAGCGGGTACGGGGGAGAATCCATTGGAGAGAGTCACCGCTTCGTGTTCAGCGGCGACCTGCGCCCCGATTTCTCTGTAGTCGGGCGCTGGACCTGGACCTGGGTCCTGGATGCCCCCGGCCTTCCGCTGCATGGGGCAATTACGGACCTCGTGCTTCAGGTGGAGTTCGCGGAGGATGGTGAGACGACGATCGAGGTCCCGTCCGGGGTAATGGACTCCGACCCTTCGGAGCATTCGAATACGGTTCCGTTGGAGCGGACCAGCCTTCGTACCGAGTTTCCCCCGCACTAGGCCTGCCGTATCCTCGGTCGCATGTCCGTTCGAACGGCGTGGCTGCGGGCCCTCGTTGTTGCCGCCTGCCTGGTCGCCGCGTGCACACCCACCACCGCGCCTTCTTCAACTGTGCCTCCGACCGAGAGTCCCGCGGCGGAGGCGGGCAACCTGCCCCCCGGCTGCGAGCCCATCAACCTGCGATCCCCAGCCGGGGAAGCCGTCGATCTCGAGGGGATCTGGATCCAGGATGAGAAAGAAGGCCGTCAACCATCCACATGGTGGATCCGGGCCTTCGGGGATTGCGTCTGGGGCGCCGGCACCTACGATGTCTACACCGACGACGCGTTCCTGGCCCGAGCGGATTCCGTCCAGGCGCTCCAGGGCAGGCTGGGCACCGACTTCGTGATCGACGGCACGATCGTCCTCCTCGGCCCATACCCCGACTTCGCAGTGCCGCAATCCTTTGCCGAGGTCCGACTGCTCATCGAGTTCGACGAAGCGGGCGAGATCACGCTCCGTGAGGACCGCGTCCCCGGCCTCCAGGGTCCCCGCTGTCCGGATCCGGTCGGGTACTGCCCTCCGCCGCTCCTGCTCCGACCAGACCGCTAACGTCGGACTGGCCTATCCTCGATCCATGGCTGCTCGAACGGCGTTGCTGTGCGCCCTCGTCGGTTCCGCCTGCCTGCTCGCCGCGTGCACGCCCGCCTCCGGGCCTCCGACATCGGTGGTGCCGACCGAGAGCCCGGCGGCGGCGGTCAGCAATCTGCCCACGGGCTGCGAGCCGATCAACCTGCTGTCTCCCGCCGGGGAACCCGTCGATCTCAACGGAATCTGGATCCAGGATGACAAAGAGGGCCGTCTACCATCGAAATGGTGGATCCAGACGCTCGGGGATTGCATCTGGGGCACCGGAATCTTCGATGACTACACCGAGGACCCACTCTTCGCCCTTTCGTTTTCCGTTCAGGGACTGCAGGGGAGAGTGGGCAACGACTTCGTAATCGACAGCACAATCGTCCTCCTCGGTCCACGCCCCACCATGGCGCTTCCGCAAACCCTCGCTGAGGTCCGACTGCTCATCGAGTTCGACCCGGCGGGCCAGGTCACTCTCCGTGAGGACCGCATCCCCGGTGTCCAGGGTCCTCGGTGCCCCGAGCCTCTCGCCGTGTGCCCGCAGCCGCTCCTTCTCCGACCGAGCCGATGAGCGCTTCAAAAGCGTGGCTGCGGGCCCTCGTCTGTGCCGCCTGCCTGGTCGCCGCGTGCACCCCCTCCTCCGCGCTACCTTCATCCGTGCCTGCTCTGACCGGGAGTCCCGCGGCGGAGGTCGGCAACCTGCCCCCGGGCTGCGAGCTGATCGACCTTCGGTCTCCCGCCGGGGAAGCCGTCGATCTCACAGGGATCTGGATCCAGGATGAGAAGGAAGGCGGTCAACCATCCACATGGTGGATCCGGGCCCTCGGGGATTGCATCTGGGGCTCCGGCATCAACGATCTCTACACAGACGACGAGTTCTTGGCCGGCCCGCATTCCATCCAGGCACTCCAGGGCAGGCTGGCGAATGACTTCGTGATCGACGGCACGATTGTCCTACTCGGTCCACCCCCCGACTTCGCAGCGCCCCAATACTTTGCCCCGGTCCGACTGCTCATCGAGTTCGACCAGGCAGGCAAGGTCACCCTTCGTGAGGACCGTATCGCCGGCGTCCAGGGCCCTCGCTGCCCGGATCCGGTCTTCTTCTGCCCCGCGCCGCTCCTGCTCCGACCCAACCGCTGAGGTCCGCCGCCTAATCGAGGTCCGCGGCGAGCACCAGGTCGGTCATGCGATCGACCGCGGCCGCCAGCTGCTCGGGGCTGACATAGGTCTCCTCGGAGGTATCGGTCTCCGACAGGACGTCGCTGACAACCAGGGCGCAGGCAGCCTGGACCCGGGATCGGGCAGCCAGGAAGAACAGCGCGCTGGCCTCCATCTCGAAGGCCAGCACTCCGCGGTCGCGCCAGCGCTGGGCATAGTCGTCATCCGGGTTGTAGAACACGTCGACCGATGCCACCAGACCGATGTGGGCGGCGATCCCCAGCTTCTCGGCGGCATGCACCAGCGCGTGGGTCAGCCGAAAGTCGGCTGCCGGCGCGTACGCCTCCCCGTGGAGGTAGGTGCGGGTCGCCCCGTCCACCGGACAGGCGGCGGTGGCGATGACCAGGTCGCCGGTCTTGACGCCGGGACCGATGCCGCCGCAGGTCCCCACCCGGACCAGCTGCCGGGCTCCCAGGCGCAGCAGCTCCTCCACCACGATCGAGAACGACGGCGTCCCGATGCCGCTTGACTGAACGCTCACCGGGCGCCCGTTCAGGGTGCCGGTGTAGCCGAGCAGCAGGCGGTTCTGGTTGACCAGGCGAGCGCCCTCCAGGCCGCCGTCGAAGCGGGATGCGATGGTCGTGGCCCGATTCGGATCGCCGGGCAGCAGGACCAGCGGGGCGTAGTCGCCCGGCTCGGCGTGAAGGTGGAGCTGCGGCATGGGCGTAGCCTAGCCGGTCGGCGCCTCGGCTAGCATGCCGGGGTGAATCGGTACGCCGATGAGCTGGAGTTCGCGGTTCGGCTGGCCCGCAGTGCGGGGACGCTGGTGCTGGAGTCGTACGGGCGGGTGGGCCGGGTGCGCCACAAAAGCCGCCGCGACGTGGTGACCGAGGTCGATTTCCGGTCCGAGGCCCTGATCGCGAAGCGGATCCGGCGCCGCTTCCCGGAGGACGGGATCCTGGCCGAGGAGGCCGGTGCGGACCGGGTTGGCGGACCAAATGGCGCGCGGCGCTGGTGGGCCATCGACCCGCTGGATGGCACGGTCAACTACGCCAACGGGATCCCGTATTTCTGCGTGTCGGTGGCCCTGGTCGAGGACGGGATGCCGGTGCTCGGCGTCGTGTTCGACCCGCTGCGCGGCGACCTGTACACCGCCACCGTGCGCAGCGCCGCCCGCTTGAACGGCAGCCTGGCGCGCGCGTCGACCAAGGACGCCCTGGGGGACTGCGTCGTGAGCCTCGCGATCCTGGGCCCCGGCGGTCTGGCCCGCGAGCGACGGATCGCGCCGGTAATCCGGATCCATCGCCGGATGGGGAGCGCGGCGCTCTCGCTGGCGTCGGTGGGGGCGGGGCGGTTCGACGCCTTCGTCCAGAACGGCGGCCTGTCGCGTTGGGACGTGGCCGCCGCCGGGCTCATCGCCGAGCGCGGCGGGGCGGTGGTAACCAACCTGTCCGGCGGGCCGTGGTGGGACGCGGACCGACCGGGACCGACCCTGAACGTGGTGGCCGCCCCGGAGCCGCACCACGGGGAGCTGCTGCGCTTGCTGGCCGCGGCGAAGACTCGCGTCAACTCCCGCCGCTGATGCCGTGAGAGGTAGGCTGAGGTTGATGCCACGGAGCTTGGTTGTAGCGACCATGATGGCCGCGCTCACGGCCTGCGCGTCGGCCCCGGCAGCTCCGGGTGCCAGTCCGTCCTATGCGGAGCCATTGCCCTCGTTGAACCCTGGGCGCGGGCTTCCGCCCGGCTGCGAGACCATCGACCTGCGCAGTCCTGCGGGAGAACGGATCGACCTGACCGGGGAGTGGGCGGGTAGTAGTGGCGAGCTGGCCAATACAATCGAACGGGCCTGGCTGAACCAGATCGGCGACTGCGTTTACGGATCGGTCCTGGGCGGTACATTCGTCAGGGACGCGGAGTTGGAGGAGGCGAGCCTCACCAATCTCAGCGGCCGCGTCGGCTCCGACTTCAGGATCGATTTCGAGGTCGTCATGGTTTTCCAGGACGCGGTATTCGAATTCGGCGAGTACAGCACCATGGCGATGGTGATCGAGTGGGACGCCGACGGCCGAATCCACCTGCGCGAGGATCGCGAGCCAGGAGATGCTGCTGGCCGATGCATTGCCAACCCCCAACTCTATTGTCCTAACCCCGTGATCTGGTACCGCGTCGAAGAGGCTCCGCCGTCCTGATCACCGCCCTCGAGGTCGTGCGTTACCTTTCAGCGGTGCGGTGGGCATGGTTGATGGTGGTGACCGGCCTGGTCACGGCGTGCACGGCGGCCCCATCGGCCAGCCCGTCGGCGGCCGAGCCATCGGCGACGACCGCGGCAGTGAGCGGACTGCCGCCCGGCTGCGAGACGATCGACTTGCGCAGTCCTACCGGAGAACGGATCGACCTGACCGGGGAGTGGGCGGGCACTGGCATATTGGCCGGAGAATCGGAGTCGGCTTGGCTGCAGCAGATCGGGGACTGTGTCTACGGCTCCGTGGTCGGTACATTCGTTAGGGACGCGGAGGTTGAGGCGAGTCTCACCAATCTCAGCGGCCATCTCGGCTCCGATTTCAGGATCGGCTTTGAGACCGTGATCGTTTCCCAGCCGCAAATTTTCGCGTTGGGTACCTACAGCACGATGGTGATGAGGATCGAGTGGGATGCCGACGGCCGAATTAGGCTGCGCGAGGATCGCGAGCCGGGCGAGGCTGCTGGCCGGTGCATACAAGGCTACTGTCCTAACCCCGTGATCTGGTACCGCGTCGACGAGGCACCGCCGTCCTGATCACCGCCCTCGAGATCGTGCGCTACCGTTTCGCAATGCGATTTGCGTGGTTGGTCGTGGTGACCGGCCTGGTCACGGCCTGTGCGGCCGTCCCATCGGCCAGCCCCTCGGCGGCCGAGCCATCGGCGACGACCGCGGCAGTGAGCGGACTGCCGCCGGGCTGCGAGACGATCGACTTGCGCAGTCCTACCGGAGAACGGATCGACCTGAACGGCGAGTGGACCGGCTCGGCCACCCTGTTCAACGCCAGCGAGGTCGCCCTACTGAACGAGGTGGGAGGCTGCGTCTACGGCTCCGTGACGGGGGTCGACCCCGATGGCTCGGAAGTCATCAGCAACCTCAGCGGCCGTCTGAGCTCGGACTTCACGATCGAGTTCGAGGTCGTCATCGTGTACCAGCACACCGTGTTCCCCTTCGGTGAGTACAGCACGATGGTGATGTTCATCGAATGGGATGACGACGGGCGCATCCGGCTCCGCGAGGATCGGGAGACAGGGGAGGCACCCGGCCGGTGCATAGACGGCCGGTTCGAATGCCCCCCCGTCATCTGGTATCGCGTCGACGACGTGCCACCGCAGTAGCGTCGGCGCTAGCTAGCCGATGCAGATGTCGCACCGAGGACTGCACCGAGCATAGACAGGGTGCGGGCGGTGGCGCCCCACACCCGGTGGCTGCCCCATCGGTACACGCCGGTCTGGAGGACGGCGCCCGGCACCGTGATCTCCTCCACGCCGACCGCGCCCTCGATCAGGAGGCGGACCGGGAATTCGATGAGTGCGGAGACTTCCTCCTCGCGCGGGATCAGGTCGGGGCGAACCTCGGTCACCGCCACTACCGGGGTGAGCTCGAAGTTCGAGATCGGGATCCAGACCGGGTCCAGGCGACCGACGACCCGCACCCCGGTGGGATCGAGGCCGATCTCCTCGAACGCCTCGCGCAGGGCAGTGGCCTCCAGCGACGCGTCACCCGGATCCACGGCTCCGCCGGGCAGGCTGATCTCGCCGGGGTGATCGGGGAGCGCGTGGTGCCGGACGGTGAGCGGGATGAGCAGCTCCCCGTGGTGGGGGTAAATGAGCAGAAGGGTCGCCGCCTGGCGGGCGGTCGGGAAACGGCTGCGGTCCCAGCGCCGCGGGTCGTCGAGGTCGGGGTCCGCCGGATCGGGCACCACCCGGCGGGGCGCCAAGCGCGGGTCGACGGCGATGGGGCGCGGGACGGTGGCCAGGGCCGAGGCGATGGCTGCCTGCCAGTCCCCATCAGCCCGCACGGTGTTCCTTTGTCGCCTCGCGGGCGTCCGTTAGCGGCGTTGCCGCGTGCGTCACATCCCTTCGTGACATCGTGCCGCACGATAGCGCGATACCACGAACGACTGTGACACGGCGTCAGGTCGGTCCGGCGAGCGGCCACCCCGTAAGATGCCCGTCACCATGACCTCCGCGCCCGGCAGTCGCGACGAGGCGGCACGCGCCGCGCTCCGTCAGACGCGCATTGTGGCCAACCGGGTCACGTTCAGCAGCGGCACCCGCCGCGAGGTGAACCGCGCCCTCGACACCCTGGAGGCGCAGCTCGGGCGCAACCAGGTGAACGCCACCGACACCGCGCGGGCTCTCGAGCTGCTGAATCGAGCGCACCCGTCGCTGCTGTTCGGGCTCCTTCGCGAGCGGGCCATCGCCGAGCGCTTTGCCCCGGCGTTGCGCGAGCTGGGTCTGCGCGGCGTGAAGCAGCGCCTGGACGAAGTCCCCCACTCGGTCATGGCCCAGCCGATCCCCGGTCCGACCGGCGGACGGCGGCACCGCGATGAGCTTCCGGCCAACGAACGCGTCGACGCGTTGGGCCGGCTCCTGCCGCCGCCGAAGGCCCCCTGACCCCGGGTTCCTAGGCCGCCCGCGCGGCAATGGCCGCCACCAGGGCATCCTCGGTGGCGACCGATTCCAGGCCCAACCGACTGGCTATCACGGCGGCCGTGGGCGGCTCGAGTCCAGTCCCGCGCAGCGTCTCCCAGTTCTCAGCCGCGAAGGCGCGCTCCGGCGTTGCATCCAGCACGACCCGGCCGGCCCGCAGGACGACGACCCGATCGAAGACGTCGGCCACGAAGCGCAGGTCGTGGCTGACCGCGATCACGGTCTGACCCGCCGCGTGGGCGTCGGCCACCACCTGGCGGATGCGCCCCACCCCGACCCGGTCCTGGCCGGTGGTCGGCTCATCCAGGACCAGGACTGGGGTGCCCATGGCCAGCACCGACGCAACGGCCAGCAGCTTTCGACGCGACGCGCCCAGGTCGTACGGATTGGTCGCCTCCGCGCCGGCCAGGCCAACCGCCTCCAGGGCTGCTTGGACGGCGGCTTCGAGCGCCTCGCCGCGGAGCCCGATGTTGCGCGGCCCGAACTCCACCTCGCCCCGGACGCTCCCCGCGAAGATCTGGCGGTCGGGCTCCTGGAATACGAGTCCTACCTGCGCCGCCAGCTCGGCGACCCGCCGGCCCGACGCATCGGTACCGCCCACCCGCACCTGGCCCGAGGTCGGACGCAGCAATCCGTTGAGGTGGCGAACCAGGGTCGTCTTCCCCGACCCGTTTTGGCCCACCAGGGCCACCGACTCGCCGGCTCCAACCCGGAGCGTAACGCCGTCGAGTGCGCGCACTCCACCCGGGTAGGTGTAGACGAGCTCCTCGACCGCCACCTCGATCACGCCGGTACCTCCAGCCGGATCGGGTCCACTCCCGCCGCCTCGGCCAGCCGTCGAAGGCGGACCGATGTCGGGGGGTCCACCCCTAGGCGCTCGAGCTGCGGGTCCGCGAGAATCGACTCCGCCGGGCCCTCCAGCGCCACCCGCCCCTGGTCGAGGGCGACCACCCGCCCACAGATGGCGGCCAGCAGATCGGTCTTGTGCTCGGCAATCAGGATGGACGCGCCGCCCGCCGCCAGGCGGCTGATCGCCGTGCCCATCAGGCCGGTGCCCGCCGGGTCGAGGTGGGCGGTCGGCTCGTCCAGCACCAGGTATTCAGGTTCCATCGCCAGCAGGCCCGCCAGGACGACCAGCTGCCGCTGGCCGCCGGACAGGTGCGCCGGGTCGCGCGCGGCGAGGTCCCCGATGGCCACTGCCTCCAGAGCCCGCACGGTGCGCGCCATGACCTCGTTCCGCGGCAGTCCCACGTTCATCGGTCCAAACGCGACCTCCTCGTAGACCGTCGAGCAGATCCCGCTGAGCTGGGCGCTGCCAAAGGCGATGCCCACCACGGCCGCCACCTCGCCGGGAGGCACGTCAGCCAGCCGCCGCCCCCCGACGGTCACCTGCCCGCTCAAGGCTCCGCCCATGGCCCGTGGCGCCAGGCCGGCCGCGACCAGACAGGTGGTGGTCTTGCCGGCCTCGTTGGCACCCACCAGGCCCACCACCTCGCCCGGACCCAGCGCCAGCGAGACGTCCACCAGCGACGGCGCCTGCGCCCCGGCGTAGCGGTAGCTGACCGCCTCCAGGCTCAGCACGGCGCGAACGCCACAGGCCTGCTCACCCCAGCCACCCCGCCAGGCCGGCCACGATGAGCACTGGAATGCTGAGGACCATGAGCCAGCGCGCCACTCGTTCGGCGTCGCTGTCCGCGGGTGCCCACAGCAGCGACCGGCGTCCGGGGCGTGAGAAGCCACGCGCCTCAAGGGCCATGGCGCGTTCCTCGACCTCTCCGATCGAGCCCAGCAGGACGGGCCCCACCAGCGGGACGAGGCCGCGGAAGCGCCGCCACAGGCTGCCCTCGGTGTCGAGGCCGCGCGCGCGCTGCGCATCGGCGATCTGCGCTGCGCGCTCGACGATGGCCGGCACGGTGCGCACCGATGCGCTGACGACGAAGGCGACCCGGGCGCTCACGCCCCGCCGCTCCAAATCGACCACCAACGAGCCGATGGGTGTGGTGAGGTAGAACAGAACCAGTGCGCCGGTGATGGCCCCCAGCCGGACCAGGGTCTCGATCGCGTAGGCCAGCCCTTCGGCGGTCGCTGTGACCGGGCCGATCCGGAACAGGACGCTGGCACCCGACGGGAAGAAGAACAGATTGACCACCAGGACGCTGATCGCCAACGGCAAAGCCACGACCAGCCCCACCCGCAGCAGCCGCGGCAGGATCCCGGCCACGGCAGCGGGCAGCACGACCGCGACCAGGGTGAGCGCCACCGGACCCAGGACGCCGCCCAGCAGGGTGGCATTGACTGCGGTGACGGTGGCCGCCACCAGCCGGGTCAGCGGGTTGAGCCGATGCCAGGCCGTCGGCGCGGGCGGGACCAGGAACGCCGGCGCCGCCGGCTCGGCGGCGACAGTCAGCCCGGCGCCTCCCGGTTGCCCGCGGGTGGCGCGCTTTCCTCGATCAGCTGCTCACCCTGCGGGAAGCGGGCCTTGAGGCGGACCGCCATGGCCACCACGATCAGGTACACGATCACGAAGGTCGTCGCCTTGTCGATCGGGTCGCTGATCAGCCCCTGCCCGGTGGTCGCGGCGTAGATGTCCACCCCGGCCTGGCGGAAGGCGGCCACCAGGAAGTCGGTGCCGGCGCCGGTCACCCCGCCGAATACACCCGCCGCGATGGGCGCGCTGATGAGGGCGGCGACGATCCCGGTCGCCACCCCGGTCACCACCGCGTAGGCGGCGGTGAGGTCACGCCGCCCGAACAGCAGCGCGAAGACCCCCAGCACGGCGGCCACGACCAGCAGAATGGCCACGTAGCCCAGCACCAGGAACAGCTGGTTGTCGCTCGACGGCAGCGGGTTGATGTCGGTCTGGAAGATGAGCCGGTAGCCGACAGACGCCAGCCATGCCAGGCCGATGATGATGCCGCCCACCACTACCCCGGCGATCACCAGTTGGCCGGTTGAGCGGTTGGTCCGGGGTCGCATGAGCCCCCAGCGTCCGGCCAGGCCGGCCGCGATGCCGATCACCGCCGCCACCACCGCGAACGCGGCCGCCGGTGGGTACTGGAACGGCGGCGGTATGACGTACGACCACAGGATGTTGCCCAGGAACCCCGTTGCCGCTCCAGCGACCGGCCCGGCCACGACCCCGACCAGGATGGTGCCGATGGAGTCGAGGTAAATCGGGATCTTCAGGGCCGCCGCGACCGTCTGGCCGAGCACGATGTTGATCGCGATCGCGAATGGCATGAGCACGATCACGCGCAGCGTGAACTGGCGGGACAGAGACTCCAGGCGCCCGGTCTGGATCTTCTCCAGCGCAAAGGTCACCGCCGCGCCAACGAGCAGGGCCACGGCCAGGATGAGGGCGAACGAGTTCGCGGCGGTGGGGTAGGCGCCGGTGTTCGGATCCACCGTCGGATCGCCGAACTGGCCAAAGGCCACGATCCCGGCCAGGGTGGCGATCAAAAACGCCACCACCCCGGCTGCCACGCGCAGCCCGCCCGACCCGCCGGCCCGCGCAGGGTTGTCCATGCTGGTCATCGGTCTCCTCCTCCTCGGTGCTTGAGTTCGGCGTCAGGCAACCGCCTGCGCCAGGCGTTCCAGGATCTCCTCGCGCATGGCAGGGGCGTCAATGGCCATGGCCACGTTGAGCATCGGCCGCGGATCGTCGTCGGCGGGACGGATCGTACCGGCGGTCGTCACGTCAGCCGAGGTGTCGCACACGAGCCGGCGGTCGCGGCTGTCGGTCACCAGGTCGGGCCGCAGCAGGGCTCCGACCAGGGTGACCGCGTCGTGCAGGTAGCAGCCGTCGATGCCGTCGGCCACCCGGTGGTAGCCGACGTAGAAGCGGATCGCGTCGCGCACCACGCCGGCCAGTTCGCTCTCCGGCAGCCGATCGAGGTCGTCGAGGGTGAAGACCGCCTGCTGGGTGGCGTCCAGCGGGAAGACGCGGTCCAGCGACCCGCTGGACAGGCAGATCTCGGCCGCCTCCGGATCCACGCACGCGTTCCACTCGCCGGTCTCGGTCGTGTTGCCCCGCACCCGCAGGGCGCCGCCCATCCAGACCACCTCCCGTGCCCCGCCCGCCAGGTCGACCCCGTTCTGCGCAGCGGACGCGATGTTGGTCAGCGGCCCGGTGGCCACGATCGTCATCTGGCCCGGGTGGCGGGTCAGGTGAGCCTCGAGGTAGCGGGCGGCCGGCACGGCCGTGAAGTCGGTCGTCTCGAGCGCCCGCTGCTCGCCTCGCAGCTCGGCGTAGCCGGTCCCGGTTGGCCCGTGGGTCTCGGGAGCGGTGCGCAGGCGACGGCTCAGAGGACGCGCCGCCCCGATGGAAACGGGGACGTCGGCACGGCCCACCAACTGGAGCAGGGTCCCGGTGTTTCGGGCCACGTATTGAAGCTCGACGTTGCCGGCCACGCAGGTCACGCCCCGCAGGGCCAGCTCCGGGGCAGTGGCCGCGATGAGCAGCGCCACCATGTCGTCGATCCCGGTGTCGACGTCCAAAACTACAGGGCGCCGATCCGCGGAGTCCTCGGGCATCGGCCGCATCCTACGCCGGCCAATCCCCGGCCTGGCCCACCTTGGAGGCCAGCGGCCGGCCGAGCGCCCCGCTGATGAAGCGAGCCGCGGCCAGGACGCCATCCAGGTCCACCCCGTGGCGCAGGCCCTCGCGGTCGAGCAGGTAGACGAGGTCCTCGGTCGCCAGGTTGCCGGCCGCGCCGGGCGCGTAGGGGCAGCCCCCGGTTCCACCCGTGCTGGCATCGAAGCAGCGGATGCCCAGGCCGATGGCGGTCGCCACGTTGGCGACCGCGGTGCCGCGCGTGTCATGGAAGTGCATCGCCAAACGGTCAGGACCGATGCCCGCGCCCTGGAGGGCGCCGGTCACCCGTCGCACGTCGGCGGGCCCAGCTACCCCGATCGTGTCGCCGATGCTCAGCTCGTCCACCCCCAGCTCGAGCAAGCGCTGGGCGACGTCCGCCACCGCGCTCTCGGCGATCGGTCCCTCGTACGGGCAGCCGAACGCAGTGGAAACGTAGCCGCGGGCCCACCAGCCCGCTCGCCGGGCGTGGTCGATCACGGGCCGGAACGCGTCGAGCGACTCGGCAATCGACATCCCGATGTTGTGGTGGGTGAACGATTCGGAGGCCGCAGTGAACACGCACACCGCGTCCGCCCCAGCCACGACGGCGCGCTCCAGGCCGCGGGCATTGGGCACCAGCACCGGATAGCGGACGCCCGGCCGTCGTTCCAGGCGCGGCAGCAGGTCGTCGGCGTCGGCCAGCTGCGGGATGGCGCCGGGTGCCACGAACGAGGTGGCCTCGATCTCGCGCAGACCGGCATCGACGAGCAATGCGATGAAGCTGAGCTTGGTCTCGGTCGGGATCGGCTGCGCCTCGTTCTGGAGCCCGTCCCGCGGTCCCACCTCGTAGATCCGGACGTCGACGTGGGTCATGGCCGGGGCATCCTACGCCGACACTTCGGCCAGCAGGTCGCCGCGCTGGACCTGGTCCCCTTCGTGGACGTGGACCGCCGTCACGGTTCCGGCCAACGGGGAGCTGACCGCGTGCTCCATCTTCATGGCCTCGATCACGATGACCGGTTCGTGCGCCGGCACGCGCGCTCCGGGGCCGTGCCGGACGGCAAGCACGCGTCCCGGCATCGGGGCGCTGAGCAGGGCCGTCCCCTCGCCGTGCGCGTGGCGGACGGCCTCCTCGATCGCCGGCGGGCGGGCCAGACCGAACTCGAGCGACTGGCCTTCGACGTCGACGTAGACGACGTCGCCATGCCTGGCCATGGCTGGCCTGCCGGCTGACGCATCGGCTGGCTCCACGGTGCGCGTCTCCTCTCCGTGGACGAGGCGCACGGCGGCCGGGGCGTTGGTCCGCCACCCGCCGCCCCATGGGCCAGCGTCCTCCGCCACAAGGAGCGCGGCCGCGGCTTTCCAGGCGGCCTCCGGCGGCGCCACCGGCCCGGGCAGGACGAGCTTGGTGAGGGTGTCGGTTCGCATCTCCCCGGCCTTGAAGGCGGGCTGGTCGGCGAGCCAGCGCAGGAAGCGCAGGTTGGTCCGGACGCCCAGGAGCTGCGTCTCGGCCAGGGCATCCCGAAGCCGCCGCACGGCCGCCGCCCGGGTGGGGGCGTGGGCGATGACCTTGGCCAGCAGCGGGTCGTATCGGTCCGGGACGACGTCGCCCAGGCGGACACCCGCGTCGACCCGGATGCCCTCTCCCGCAGGCCAGCGCAGCTCGACCACCCGGCCGCTGGCGGGCAGGAACCCGTGTTCGGGGTCCTCGGCGTACAGGCGGGCCTCGATCGCGTGGCCGCGCGGGCGCACCGAGGCCTGGTCAAAACCCAGCCGCTCGCCCGCCGCGATCCGCAGCTGGTCCTCGACCAGGTCGCGCCCAGTGACCGCCTCGGTGACCGGGTGCTCGACCTGGAGCCGGGTGTTCATCTCCAGGAAGTGATAGCCCCCTTCATCGGTCAGGAGGAATTCGACCGTGCCTGCCCCGACGTAGCCCGATGCGCCGGCCACCGCCACAGCCGCCGCCCCCAGAGCCTCACGCAGCTCCCGGCTCACCGATGGCGCGGGCGTCTCCTCCACGATCTTCTGCTGGCGCCGCTGAGCGCTGCAGTCGCGCTCCCCCAGGTGGACACCGTGGCCGTCGGCGTCGAACAGGACCTGGACCTCCACGTGGCGCGCGCCCTCCAGGAGGCGCTCGAGGATGAGCCGATCGTCCCCGAAGGCCGCTTTCGCCTCGCGCCGGCTGGCCGCCAGCTCGGTCGCCAGCTGCTCCGCCGAGCGCGCGACTCGCATGCCCTTGCCGCCTCCGCCGGCGGCGGGCTTGACCAGCAGCGGGAAGCCGATCTCCCCGGCCGCCTCGGCTAGGGCGGCGTCGTCCTGGGCCGGACCGTCGTAGCCGGGCACCACTGCCACGCCGTGTCGGACGGCGAGCCGGCGCGCCGCCGCCTTGTCGCCCATGGCTCGGATGGCCTCGGGCGGGGGCCCGATCCAGATCAGGCCGGCGGCGGTGACGGCGGCGGCGAAGTCGGGGTTCTCGGCCAGGAAGCCGTACCCGGGATGGATCGCATCAGCGCCGCCACGGCGGGCAGCCTCGAGCACCGCCTCGGCGTCGAGGTAGGCGCTGATGGGCAGCGCAAGATCGCTGCCCTCGGGCGGCGGCTCGTCGGGCGCATGGACGCGGACCACGCGCATCCCGAGCCGACGGACGGTGCGCGCGATCCGCTCAGCGATCTCGCCCCGGTTGGCGATCAGGACGGCGCCGATTTGACGCGCCCCGCCATCCGTTGGCGAGCTGGTAACCGCTTCCAGAGCGCCGCGGAGGATGCGTATCCGGCCGCCGACGCGGGTCCCAGGCAATCGGCCGCCGGCGATCCAGCGTTGGACGGTGCGGACCGTGACCCCGAGCTCCTGGGCGACCTCGCGGGGCGTCAGCTCGTCGCGCACGTCGCGATTGTCGCAGGCGCCCTCATGGGCTGCGCCGATGTCGGCGAGTTACCGGTGACTGGTAACCCGCACGGCGCCCAAGATTTCGGCACGCACAGTCACGCCTGACTGGCTGACCTGGGAATCCGCGTGGCCATCCCATTACCAGTCATACGTGATTGACCAGAGGCTTACGGGGGCGGCTCAACGCCTCCACGACGGGTCGCGCTTGTCGAGGAACGCGGACAGCCCCTCCTGGCCCTCCGGGCTGGTGCGCTGGCGCGCGATGGCAGCCACGGTCAGGGCGCGGGCCTGGGCCATCGGCTGGCCGCGGAGACGGCGGATGAGTGCCTTCGCCTCGCGAACCGCGGTCGGTCCGGCGGCCAGGATCTCGTCCACCAGCTCCGCCAGCCGCCGGTCGAGGGCGGCTTCGTCGGCCACCACCTCGTGCACCAGGCCGATCTCCCGGGCTCGCCCAGCATCGAATCGGCTCCCGGGCAGGAACAGCGCACGCGCCTGGCTTACGCCGATCTTGGCCACCGCATAGGGGCCGATGACTGCCGGCAGGATTCCCAGCCGGGTCTCGGTGAAGCCGAAGGTCGCGTCCGCGGTCGAGACCACGATGTCGGACACGGCGCACAGGCCCATGCCGCCCCCCAGTGCCGCGCCCTGGACGCGGGTGACGACCGGGACCGGGCACGTGTCGATCGTCTCGAGCATGGTGGCCAGCACGCCAGCGTCAGCCTCATTGGCCGCGACGTCCATGTCGGCTGCGACGCGCAACCACGCAACGTCGGCACCGGCACAGAACACCGAACCTTCCCCGGCCAGCACCACGGCCCGCAGGGTCTCGGGTGGCTCGGTCGCGAGTGTCGCGAAGGCATCGGTCAGCGCCGCGATGAGGTCCGCATTGAAGGCGTTGCGCACCTGGGGCCGCGCCAGCACGACGCGGGCCACCGTACCCGAGCGCTCGAGGCGCAGCGGCCCACTCATCGGTGGCCGCGATGGAACGGGTCCGCCACCGCCCGGACGCTACCTAGCAGCGGTTCCGCCAGCCAACGGGCGTCCATGTCCTCCGGGAGCGGAGGCAACGGCCCGCCGCCCCCCACCAGGCCCAGCAGCAGGCGCCATCCATCCCCGGTGTCGCTCTCGACCAGGTAGGCCTCCCGGATCCCCGGCCAGCCGGCCAGGTCGGCGGCCAGCCGGCGCTCGGCCTCGCGAGCCTCCGGCCCCGGCAGCCGTACCCGGATCGAGTGCCCGCCATCGGCGGAGGCGAGCGGTTCGTCGCTTCCCGGCAGGCGGCCGGCCGCCAGGTCCGCGATCTCATCCGGTTCGAACCGGTAGGGAATCGGCCCGGCGGGATCCAGGATCACGGGCAGCCCGGCCGCGGCCAGGTTGGCCAGCGCGATCCGCGCCGGCAGGGCCAGGGAGCTGGATCCCAGCGGCGACCAGGCCGCCATCGCCGCGTGTGAACCGAACGCGACGCTCACCGACGAGCCGTCCGGGGCGCGAGCCAGCAGGACGCCAACTTCCACTTCTTGCTCGTCGTCAACCACCTGCTCGACCGCCTCACGAGCCTCCTTTTCGGCGCCCGGTGGCACGGGCAGGAGCAACGTGGCCGCCCCGATCGCCCGGTAGAACGCCTGGAGCGGGGCCGGATCGTCACCGCCCTCCGCGTCCCTTGCGGCAATGGCCGCCTCGTACAGAGCGGCCGCGCTCTCTTCCAGGGTCCCGCTGGGGACGCCGCGGGCATGGGAGCCGGGGATTGGCCGGTCCTCTGCCGGACGCTCGGTCATCCCCACCAGCCTACCGTAGGTGGGCGGTGGGTCAGGCTTAGTCCTCCGAACGCTCGGGCGGCTCCGTCGGCCGAGTCCTCTCAGCAGCCGGTGCTGCCGGCTCGGATGTCTCAGCCTTTGGAGCTGCCTGAGCCGTCGCCGCAGCCACCGGTGCCACCGCGCGTCCGCGCCGCTGGGCGCCGAACAGGACCGTGATCAAACCAACCGCCGCGACGATGATGCCGGCCCACGGCTGATAGGGATCCAACCAATCCATGAACCTCAACTGGAGGCCAAGGCTGGGCAGCACCAGCGAGCCGACTCCGAGGATGACGAGGAGGACACCCAGGCTGATCATCGTTTAGTCCCTCCGTATGGCTTAGGGCGTAGCCGGACCAGAGTCTAGCCGTCCCTACATCCGGAACACGCCGAAGCGCGTCTCACCAATCTCCGCATTCAACGCGGCGTTGATGCCCATGGCCAGCACCCGCCGAGTGTCCATCGGATCGATCACGCCGTCGTCCCACACACGCGCGGTCGAGTAATAGGGCGAGCCCTGGCGCTCGTACTCGTCCAGGATCGGTGCCTCGAACGCGTCGCGTTCGGCATCGGTCTGAAACCCGCCGCGCACGGTGGACAGGACCCGGGCCGCCTGGGCGCCGCCCATGACGCTGATCCGGGCGTTGGGCCACATCCACAGCTGCCGGGGTCCGTAGGCGCGGCCCGCCATCCCGTAGTTCCCGGCTCCGAACGAGCCGCCGATGATGACCGTGAACTTCGGCACCGCCGTGGTCGAGACCGCGGTCACCAGCTTGGCCCCGTCCTTGGCGATCCCGCCTGCCTCGTACTCGCGGCCGACCATGAACCCGGTGATGTTCTGGAGGAACACGAGTGGGATCCGGCGCTGGGACGCCAGCTCGATGAAGTGCGCGCCCTTCAAAGCCGAGGCGCTGAACAGGACCCCGTTGTTGGCCAGGATCCCAACCGGGTAGCCCTCCAGCCGGGCGAAGCCGCAGACCAGGGTCTCCCCGTACCGTTCCTTGAACTCGTGGAACTCCGACTCATCGACCAGGCGGGCGATGACCTCGCGCACGTCGTAGGCCAGGCGCCGGTCTGCCGGAATGATCCCGTACAGGTCCTCCGGATCGACCGATGGTGGCCGCGGGGCGGCCACCCCCCAGGGCGGCTCCGGCTTGCGCCAGGCCAGGTTGCGGACGATGGAGCGGGCGATGGCCAGCGCATGCTCGTCCGACAGGGCGTAGTGGTCGGCCACGCCGCTGGTGACGGTGTGGACCTCCGCCCCGCCCAGCTCCTCGGCGCTCACCTGCTCCCCGGTGGCAGCCTGCACCAGTGGCGGGCCGCCGATGAAAATGGCTCCCGTGCCGCGGACGATCACCGTCTCGTCGCTCATGGCCGGCACGTAGGCGCCGCCGGCCGTCGAATGCCCCATCACGACCGCGATCTGCGGCACGCCGCGTGCCGACAACTGTGCCTGGTGGTAGAAGATCCGGCCGAAATGGTCGCGGTCGGGGAAGACCTCGTCCTGGAGGGGGAGGAACGCCCCACCCGAGTCGACCAGGTACAGGCACGGCAGACGGTTGTCGAGCGCAATCTCCTGCGCGCGAAGGTGCTTCTTGACGGTCATGGGGTAGTACGTGCCGCCCTTGACCGTGGCGTCGTTGGCCACGATCACGCACTCGACGCCCTCGACGCGACCGATGCCCGTCACCAGGCCCGCGCCCGGCGCCTCGTCGTCGTAGAGGCCGTTGGCGGCGAGAGGCGACAGCTCGAGGAACGCGCTCCCCGGATCGATCAGCCGTTCCACCCGCTCGCGAACGAGGAGCTTGCCCCGCTCGCGATGGCGGGCGATGGCGCGTTCGTCGCCGCCGGCTCCGTTGAGCGTGACCTGGGCCGTCCGCTCGCGAAGCTCGGCCATCAGGGCCCGCATGGCGTCCGCGTTGGCGGCGAAGCTGGGGGATGAGGGATCGACCGCGGAACGGAGGACGGCCATGACTGGCCGATTATGGCCCGCGATCTCGCGGTGCCGACCGCCTGGCGGGCGGCGCTATCGGTCAGGCCAGGCTGACGAGGGGGACCAGTCGGCTGACGTGCGTCGAGTTGACGATGACGACCGAGACGACGTGCTCGAACGCCGGATCGCCGTGGTGGAGCAGGTGGGCCTCCGTGAGCGGGACAAACGCCGGCAGCTGGAACGGGTCCGGGAACGTCGTTCCGGGCGACAGATGGATGTTGCCGGTCACCGTGAATGGCCCGGCGTCGGCAGCAACACGCTGGATGCGCCGATGAAGGCGCAGCTGGCGATTCGTCCGCCACTCCGGCGGCATGATGAGGACGACGTCGGCGGTGGCCACGGTCCGCCACTCCCCGTTCTTGTCCAGGACCGGACGCACGGTCATGTCGTCCCCGCCCGCGCGCGGCTGCCACAGGCGCAGCTCCTCGCTGGCCAGCAGGAGGTCGGTCACGCGCTGCCCCTTGGACGCGATCCAGCCCACCATGCGGGTATCCGCGGTATACAGCTCGATGGGCGCTAGATCGGTTCCAGTGGCCAGGGCGGCGGCGCCGGAGGTCGCCGACCCGCCACCACCGCGGCGCCAGTTCCAGAAGGTCACGTGCTGACGCTACCCGGTGCGCCCGGCACGAGCCACGGCCCGACAGTACTAGCGTGGCTGCACCACAAAGGCGTTGCCGGGCGACACCATTCCTATGGCGGAGCTCCGCACCAGGGTGTACAACGGGCGCATGACGCGCGCTATTCGGTTCGGAATCATTGCGGGGCTCATCCTCGTCCTGCTGACGGGGGGTGCGGCCGCACTGGCCTTCAACGGCGAGGGACCCAACGCCGAACGGGTGGTCGAGCTCCTGGACGACCAGGAGATCACGACCGACACCGCCGAGCTGGACGCGCTCGCCGACGTCTACGGACTCGGTGGCGCAGTCCGGATCCTGGCCTTCGCCGATGCGGCGGGGGTAGAGCCCTCCGAGATCGCGGAAATGCGCGAAGACGGGATGGGCTGGGGCCAGATCGCGCGAGCCCTGGCCGAAGAAGATGAGGAATTCGACCTCAAGCCCGGCATCGGCTGGATCATGGGTGGCCACGGCCAGGGCCACGGCCAGGGACAGGGGCAAGGCCAGGGGCAGGGACAGGGACAGGAAAAAGAGAAAGTGCACGGGCAGGGGGGTGGCGACACCGGCGACTGATATCGTCGCCTGGTGATCGAATTCGAGGACTTCCTGCGGGTCGACATGCGGGTCGGCCGTATCGTCGCCGCCGAGCCGTTCCCCGAGGCCCGCAACCCGTCGTACAAGCTCCACATCGACTTCGGCCGGGAGATCGGTGAGCGGGTCTCAGCCGCCCAGCTGACCGTCACGTACCCTGACCCGGCCACCCTCATCGGTCGCCAGGTGGTCGCCGTCGTGAACTTCCCGCCCCGCCGGATCGCGGGCCTGGCCAGCCAGGTCCTGGTCCTGGGCGCTATGGGCGAGGGTGGCCAGGTCCATCTGCTGGAGCCGGATCCCGCCTCGCCCGAAGGTCTCCGCATCGGCTGATCGGGCGGGATCGGCCATACTCGGCCGGTCGTGACCGCAACCAATCCCTCGCTGCTGGGCGAGGCTCCCGACGGCATGCCGGCCCCGGACATCACCCCGCCCCAGGTGGCGCGGACGGGGGACGCGTTCGCGTCGCTGCGGATCGTGGTCGGCCTCGCGCGATTGACCCGCAACGTCACCCACCAGCTGCGCGACGTGGTGGCCGCGCTCAACGCCGCGTACCTGGACTGGTCGTTCCGCGAGGACGTCGTCCTGGCCGAGCTGACCCAGCTCCAGTCCAACTGGGGCATCTCGTTCCACGGGGAGGACCGGATCGTGATCGGGGCCAACGAGCGCGGCCGGACGTTGCTCATCGTCGACTCGACCAAGATGACGCCGTTCCTCATCTCCCAGGCCCAACGCCTGGCCGATGCGTGCGACGCGGAGCTCCGCCGCTTCACGTTGGGCGACGGGGTGACGACCGACAACTGACCGATGACGGTGGCTGACCGATGACCGCGGGACCGAAGACGCCGAAATCGCTCACGTGTACCGCCACCCTCACCGGGGAAGGCGGCGTGCACCCCAACGTGGCCGACCGGCAGGCGGGGAACCCCTATTACTTCATTCTGCCCGTCGACTTTCAGGCCGCCTTCGGCCGCCACCGGCCTCCAATCCGCGTCACGGTCCGTGGCCACACCTGGCGGACCACCCCAGCCCGATACGGCACGGACTACTACCTGGTCGTCAACCGAGCCGTCCGCGAGGCCACCGGCCTGCAGTACGGGGACCGGGTCCGCATTCGGATCGACCCCGACACGGAGCCCCGGGTAGTGCAGCGGCCACCCGAGCTCGCCGCGTCGCTGGCCGGCGCGCCGAACGCCAGGGCCATCTACGACGGGCTCTCGTTCAGTCACCAGAAGGCATACGCCGACTGGGTGGCCGAGGCCAAACGATCCGAGACGCGAACCCGTCGCGCGGCGGCATCGGTCGAGCGCCTGCTGGCCGGCCGGAAGGAACCGAGCGGCTGAGCCAGGCCTTCTAGACGTAGGATGCCGTCATGCGACGCCTGAGAAGCCTTCGGGATCGAATGATCGCGCTCGTCCTTGTGGGATTGCCGCTGCTCATCGCGGCCTGCCAGAACGGCTCCGGACCCGGCTACTAGACCGGCTGGCCGTCAGTAGCGGTCGGCCTGGGCAGCCTGGCCGACGGCGGCCTCCGGCGCCTCCATTCGGATCGGCACCCGATCGGTCCGGCGTGGCTTGGGCCGGAAGGGCGAGGTCTCGGGGACGATCGGTCCATCGGTTTCCGCCAGCTCGCCACCCCGGTAGGCCTCCCAGACCGCCATCACCGTGTCGCGATGGGGTCGAATCCGGCAGTGCTCGTCGCGGTTGCCCATCTCGTCGCAGTAGCCCAGGGGCACGCACTTGGGGGCCAGGAACGATCCGAAGAAGGGGCTGACCCGGAAGATCTCGTGGCGGATCTGCTTGAACAGCTGGCGGATCTCCCACTGGGCCATGGTGCACAGCCGTAGCCCGCTCATATGGATGAGCTGGCGCAGGTTGACGGTCATGATCAGGTTGGTCTGCATGGCGTTGGGGAAGATGAAGCGCGCATCCTCGGCCGGAACCTCGGCTTGGAGCAGCTGCCCGTATAGCTCAAGGTTGTCGTCGATCGCCTGCTGGAAGCGGCCCGCGAGGTCGTCGGGCAGGTCGCCCTTGGTGATCGAGTCGGGGATGGTGTAGTTGTCGCGGGCTTTGAACGAGACGTAGCGCTGGGACTGCTGGTCAAAGGCGGTCCCTGACCGGTGGCGGACCAATTGGTGGGACAGGGTCCGGGTCACACCACTGATGGCGAAGGTGAAGTTGACGTGCTCGATGGTCGAGCCGTGACCCGACTCCATGACTTTGCGCACGAGCGCCTGCTGCTTCTCGTCGGCCACCTGCCGCGCCACCGCCTTGTCCCAGATGGCGTCCGGCAGCTGCTCCGAATAGCACGTTCGGCAGGCCGTGTAGATGATCGGGAGGTAGTACTCCTCGACGATCTCGGCGGTGGGGAAGATCAGCTTGGCGGACAGGTTCGGAGAGGTCGGCGGCATGGGACTCGCACGAGGGTGATGGGAGCCGCAGTCTAGCACCGGATCGATGCCAAAAGGAGGGCCTTTTCCACAACCTGTAGTGGTGTGGATAACTTCAGGCCGCTATCTTGTGTGTCGGTCCGCCTGGTCGTCCGAGGCCTCCGGACGGCGTTCCTCGAGTCGTGCCAGGCCGTGGAGACGGTCGTAGGCGATGAAGTTGCCGCCCCCCGCGCGGGCCGACGCGACCGCCTCATCGGCCCGTGCCAGCAGCGTGTCGGCGGTCAGCTCCTGGCGCGATCGCATGGTGGTGACGCCCAGCGAGACGGTGATCGTGACCTCTCCCCGTCCAGTCGATACGGGGCGTTGGGTGGCCCGGTCACGGATGGCCTCCGCGAACACCGTGGCGCCCTTCTCATCGGTATGCGGGAGGATGGCCAAAAAGGAGTCTCCGGCTACCCGGCCGATGGCGTCCGCTTCGCGGACGCGGACCCGCATCCGCAGCGCCAGCTCGCGCAGCACCGCATCGCCGACCGCCGTCCCGTGCTGGGCGTTGATCTCCCCCATCCCATCCACGTCCATGAGCACGATGGACACCGCGTGCGGATAGCGGCGCGCGGCCGCCACCTCGTCGCGCAGCCGGTCCATGATCGCGCTGCGACTGGCGACGCCGGTCAGCGGATCAACGTCGGCCGCGCGCTCCAGCTCGGAGCGCTGCAGGGCGATGGTGTGACGCGCGTCGGTCAGCTCGGCCAGGGCGGCCCGCACCTCCCGGCCCAGGCGGTCGCGTTCCGCAGTGTCGTCCTCTGACCTTCGGTTGAGGGGAGGCGGGCCCGGATTCGTGAAGGCGCGCGGGGCGACGGGCGCGGGCGCGGTCGCGGTCGCGGTCGCGGTCGCGAAGTCGTCGGACTCCCTCTCCTCTCGGTCGACCAGCGCGAGCACCAGCAACGGCGGGGTCAGCAACAGTGGGGCCATCGCGAGCAGCCCGTCGACCGTCCCCGGACGCGCCCAGGCGAGCAGGCCGGCCGCCACGGCCACGGTCACCGATCCGAATGCGGCCGTCGTGTTGCGGCGGTTCACCCACGCGCCAGCCGCACCCGCGGCCAGGAGTCCGGCCGCCAGCATCACCACGGACGTGGCGGAATCCAGCTCAGATCCGGGAGCCAGCAGGGCAGCCGCGAGCGCGGTCTCGGCCAGCACGAGGGCCACGATAACGCCCAGCCAACGAGACCGTTCGTCTACCAGCATCTGGTTTCCGGCCCATGCGGCGGCGGCCAGGCCGGACGCCACGACCAGCAGGGTCAGAGCCAGGCCGCTGTTGGGGAGGGTCGCCGCCGCGGTGGGCCCCGCCAGCGCCAGCGCGGCGCTGCCAGCGGCCAACGCGGTGGCGCTCAGGCCGGCCGCGCCGGCCGATAGGCGCCCAGTCCTCAGCAACGCGTTGAGCAGGGGAATCACCGAAACGGCCGAGCACAGGGCCACTGCGCCCAGCCCGAGCGTGGCGAGCCAGCCACTTCCGCCGCCGGGGTCCAGGGTGAGGGGCGGAAACAGGCGCAGCACCACGAGAGCGGCCACGGGGAGCACCAGGGCCAGCCCGGTGCCCACGGACCGCGCGATCGCTGCGGTCAAATCTGATCGGGGCATCTACTCAGCGGTGCGTCTGGTCACCGCGAGTCTGTCAGCCTGGGGGTCACCGACAAATAGTACGAACGGCCGCGCCATACTCAGAGCATGGCCTCCAGGTCTCCAGGCGAGCGGCTGCCCAACGAAACTGTCATGACCCGAACCGCGTTCCTGGCCGCCACCGACGAGCTCATCGCGGAAGGCGACCGCCTGGCCCACGCTCCCGACTGGGACCGCTTCCGGGCCTGGCTGCTCGAGTCCGACAAGCTGCTGGAATCGGTCTGGGGTCGGATGGACCGATATCACCTGGCCTGGCTCAACGTCGGTCGGGATAGCGCCCCGCCCGGCTCAACCCTGGACCAGGCGGGCACGGGCCGCTTCGTCGCCGAGGTGGCGCGCGCCAAGGTGGCCGTCCTGCGTACGATGCGCACCGCGGTGGAGCGCCAGGGCTGGCGACGCCTGGCCGATGATCCCGCGCCACGGGAGACCACGTGACCTACGACCGAACCGGGGGACTCGCCGCGATCCTGGCCCACCCCGCCGACGAGGCGTTCACCTGCGCCGGGACGCTGGCCCTGGCCCACGACGCGGGCGAGACGACGCGCCTCCTGGTCGTGACCCGCGGCGAGGCCGGGAACCCCGAGCGGACCCCCGACGCTCAGCTCGCCGCCGTGCGCGAGGCAGAGATGATCCGCGCCGCGGAGGCGATCGGGCTCAACGAGGTCACCCTCCTGGACGGCTACCCGGACGGGGCCGTTGCCGCCGAGCCGCAGGAGCGGCTGGTGAGCGAGATCGTCGCCTGGCTGGGGAACCGCCGCCCGGATGTCGTCATCACGTTCGGCGCGCACGGCGTGACCGGCGACCCGGACCACATCACGGCCGGCAGCGCCGCGCGGTGGGCGGTCGAGCGCCTCGCGAAGGAGGGCGTGGCGCCGCACTCGGCTTTCGTCATCGCGCCGGGCTACGGGCCGGGGCCCAACCGCTACGACCTCTCCCCGGAGGAGCAGGGCGCGACCCACCGGATTGACATCACCGAGGTCGCGGACCGACGGTTGGCCGCGCTCGAGAGCCACGCTTCTCAGGCCGATACCGCCGAGGCGATCGCCGAGCTCCGAGCCGCCATTGAAGCCGGTGGGCCGATCTACGAGGCTTTCACCCGGGTTCGCCCCGAGGTCCTGCCACCGCATCCGAAGTACGACACCAGCCTTTTCTAGGTGGCCCTCGGTGGCTTCCTCGCGAATCCCTGCTAATCTGGTCGGGTATGACGATTGATTCGAACCTCGCCAAGGTCGACGAGGTGATGACTGCCCTGTATGACATTCACGATCCGGAGATCGGGATGAGCATCGTGGATCTCGACCTGATCAAGAACGTCGAGATCGGAGCCGATGGCGCCCCGACCGAGATCAAGATGGTCCTGACCACGCCCTTCTGCCCGTGGGCCGGGGACCTGATTCAGGAAATCAAGCAGAAGACCGAGGACATCGTGGGTCCTCCGGTCAAGGTGACCCTGCTGGCCGATCGCTGGGAGCCGCCGCCCGGCCTCTTCTAGGCGTGCCTCACGGGGCGAGACTCGCTCGCGGGCTCCGATCCCAGCCGCTGCCCGGTGTCACATCGTTTCGTGCTATCGCGCTACACGATGTCACGAATGCCTGTGACACCACCCGATCGGGTCCGTGGCGGCGCTAGGATCGGGCTGGCATGAAGATCTACACCCGCAAGGGCGACGCCGGTGACACCGGGCTCCTGTTCGGCGGTGCCCGGGTCGGCAAGGGGAGCCCCAGGATCGAGGCCGCCGGCACGGTCGACGAGGCGGTGGCCGCCTTGGGCCTCGCCCGCGTCGCGCTGCGAGCGGACGATCCTCTGGCCGTCCTTCTGATCCGGATCCAGAAAGAGTTGTTCGTGGTCGGCGCCGAGGTCTCCACGCACCGGGTCCGGCGCGCTCGACTGACGCCCGGGACGAGCGTCGTGACCGAAGCGATGGTGACGGCGCTGGAGCGGGAGATTGATGCCCTGACCGCCGCCCACCCGATGCCGGTGGAATTCGTCGTGCCGGGAGAATCCCAGCCGGGCGCCGCGCTGGACCTCGCCCGGTCCGTGACTCGACGCGCGGAACGCAGAGTCGTGCTCCTGGCCGAAGGTGGTGACCTCCCCGACACGTACGTCGTGCGCTACCTCAACCGCCTCGCGGACCTGCTGTTCGTGATGGCCCGCGTCGCGGATGGGGGCTTCCGGCCAGTTCGCGGCCACGCGTAAGTGATACGGCGTCTATGGCCGTCGCGGGGTGTTACCCGGGCGCAGTGGGGGACACGAGCGGCAAGGTGAAGCGGACCGTGGTGCCAAGCCCGACTTCTGAGGTGGCGGTCATGTCACCGCCGTGGGCTTCGACGAGGTCGCGAGCGATGGGCAGGCCAAGCCCACTCCCCGGGGAGTCGGGCGAGCGATAGAAGCGGTCGAAGATCCGGCCCAGGTCCTCGGGGCTCATCCCGCTCCCCGTGTCACGCAGTGCGACAACCACCTGGTTGTCCGCCAAGCGCGCGGCGAGGTCAACGCGGCCGCCGGACGGGGTGTGACGAAGGGCGTTGGTCAGCAGGTTCGCGATGACCTCACGCATTCGGGGCGGGTCGACCTCCAGCACCGGCACGTCCTCGGCCACCGTGACGGTGAGCTGAATGCCGGCCTGCTCCGCCTGGTTGCGGTACCCGGCAGCCGCCTCCTGGAGTAGTGCTCCGAGATCAGTCGGCTCGGGATGCAGCGTGAGGCGTCCGGCCTCTGCGAGGGACAGGGTGCGCAGGTCCTCGATCAGCCGTTCCATGACCCGTGTCTGCTCCAGGATGGGCTCGAGGTGCTCAGCATCGGCGGGGTAGACCCCGTCGATCAGTGCCTCCACGTTGCCCTGGATCACGGTGAGCGGGGTTCGGAGCTCGTGCGAGACATCGGCCAGGGTCGACTGGCGTTGAGACTCCATCTCCTCAAGCCGGGCACTCATGGCGTTGAAGGCCCGGGCGAGGGAACGGACCTCTCGCGGACCGTCCTCGGGTACCCGGGCACTGAAGTCGCCCGCCTCGACGCGGCCGGAAGCCTCGATCAGGTCGCCGACCGGGGCGGCCGCGCGACGCACCGCCCGACCTCCCATCCCGAGGACGATGAGAACGAACAGACCGATCAGGATGGCCGCCGCCCATGGCTCCGAACCGCCCACCGCGTTGCTGATCAGCCACGCCAGGAGGGCCACCACCGAGGCGAGCACCACCACCATGAAGACGAAGAAACAACCGATGCGCCACATGAATCCGCCGCGCGTCCGGCGCCAGTATTCGGCCCGCTCAGCGTCAGCCGGCGGCCACGCCTCTCCCTCCGGCCACCACCGCGGCCGGTGACGGCCGTATCCGTGGCAACCCCAGTGGCCCCGATCAGGCATCGGTCAGGCGGTAGCCGACGCCGTACACGGTGAGCAGGTAGCGCGGGGACCGCGGATTCGGCTCCAGCTTGCGCCGAATGTTCTTGACGTGGGCGTCGATGGCCCGCTCGTACGACTCGAAGGCCACGCCGTGGATGGCGTCCAGGAGCTGGGAGCGGGTGAAGACTCGGCCCGGCTGCCGCGCCAGGGCGGTGAGCAGCTGGAATTCGGTCGCGGTGAGGGCCACGGCCCGCCCGGCCGCCTCGACCCGGAGGCGAGGCACGTCGAGCACCAGGTCGCCCGCGTGAATCACTTCTGCCTCGGTGTCACCGGCGTGGCGGCGAAGGACGGCGCGGACTCGCGCGGTGAGCTCGCGTGGGCTGAAGGGCTTGGTGACGTAATCGTCGGCCCCCAGCTCGAGGCCGACCACCTTGTCGGTCTCGTCGTCGCGAGCGGTGAGCATGATGATCGGGACCCCTGAGTCGCGGCGCAGCCGGCGCGTGACCTCGAGCCCGTCGAGTCCCGGCAGGCCAAGGTCCAGCACGATCAGGTCGGGCCGATCCTGGTGGGCCCGCATGAGCGCCTCCGGCCCGGCCCGGGCGGTCGAGACGGCGAAGCCCGCCCGCTCGAGGTAGTCGCGGACGAGCTGGACGATCCTGGGCTCGTCATCGACGACGAGGACCCGTGCCATGGGAGGCATGGTAGTCGGGCGGGCGGCACCGGCCGCCCGCCCGTATCGGTCCGGTGAGTGGACTCAGACCTTGTCGGCGACCGGCTTATCCGGCTTGTCCGACGCCTCTGGCGCCTTGCCGTGCTGCTCTCGGTGCCACTCGTCGAAGTAGTCCCGCGGACCACCGTGATGATCCCCGCCGCGGCCCTTATGGCCGTCCCAGCCCCGAGGCCCGCCCCAGCCCCGATGCCCGCCCCAGCGGCCCCAACCAAAGGCGGCGCACAGCAGGCCGAAGATCAGGAACAGGAAGAAGATGCCGAACAGGATCCCGAGGAATCCTCCGCCCCAGCCCCAGCCCCAGGGATGTCCGACATAGGGTCCCGGGTAGACGCCGATGGGCACCGGGTCCCCGGAAGCGATCGTGCTGCCGATATCGGCCGCGATGCCCGCCGTCACCCCGGCGTTGTAGACGGCGGTTCCGGCCAATGCGACCAGCACGACCAGAAGCACGAATGCGATGAAGCGCCCGAACATGACTTGAGACTCCTCGTGTAGGACCGATGAATGCGGTCCGTTCGAGGCCAGACTGGGGCCGAGATGTGGGCGGAATGTGAACGCCCGGTGCGGAAATCGTGTGGACCGAGCGCCGATTTCCAACGAGCCGGCTGTACCGTACGCGCCAATGCGTGACGGCCTGGAACGGCGCACCCTGGAGCTCCTGAGCGTGGTGGCGGTGGCCGCCATCCTGGTCGGCATCCGGATGCTGGACGGCACCGATCTTGGCTCCAGCTGGGAGCGGGGGCTGACGGGCGTCGCGAGCCAGCTGCCGGTGACGTTCCCGGCGGCGGTGCTGGTCTTCGGCTCCGCGGTGCTCCAGCTGGCCGCCGGCGCAGTCGTGATCCGGGTTCTCCGCCGCGCGCCTTATGCATCGCTGACCGATGCCGTCCTGGGTGGCCTGGTGGGGGCGGTCATCATCGGGTTGGCGGCGCTCATGCTGCTGGGCAGCCTGGGGCTGTTCCGCCAGCTGGTGCTGCTGGCGGTCAATGCGGCGGTCATCGGTCTGGGCTGGTTCGTCCGACCCATCTTCGACAGCAGGCCGGTGTTCAGGCTGGGGTGGCCCTCGGTTGCCAGCGCCTTCGTGGTCCTGGCCTGGTCCGGATCGGTGATCCTCCAGCTGGCCTCGCCGGTGGTGCCGTTCATCGACGTCCTGCCCAACCACGTGGCGCCGGCCGAGCACCTCCGCGCCTTCGGCGAGTTCGCGACCCTGACCACCGCCCCGTCACCTATCTACGGGCCGTCGCGGATGTTCCTGGGCTATACCGGGCTGCTGGGGTCGGCCACGGTCCTGAGTGGTCAGCCCGCGGCGCTGGCCACGGCTGCGTTCGTCCTGCCAGGAACCATCCTCGTGGGCGTGGGCATGGTCCGCCTGGCATCAGGCATCCTCGGCCGGAGCGTGGGGTGGTGGATGTTGGTTGCCTTCACCCTCACCATCTCGTTCGCACGGATGGCCGATGACCGGGCCACGGTTCTGGTCCTGCCCGTGGTCGCCTTCTGCCTGGTCGAGCTGCTGGAGGGGACCGATCGGGGGCGGCCGCTGGTCCTGGCGGTCGGGCTGGCGGCGACGGTGTTCGTCCACCCGCTGGTCGGGGTGCTGACGGCGGGGACGGTTGTCGCCCTGGTGGCGCTCGTCCCCGGGCGGTTTGAACGGCTGGGGGTGCCGGCGCTGGTGGGGGGCGGGGTGCTGGCGCTTCCCCAGGCCTCAACCATGCTCGGGGTCGACCTGCCTTCTGCCATGGGACTGGCCGTTGTCCCTCCCGCGCTGGCTGCCGTGTGGCTGTTCGACCGCTCCGAGGCGGCGCGTCGCTGGTTCGTGCTGGTCTTCCGCGCCGCAGGGATGGCGGCCGTGGTGGCCGTGGTGCTGTTCGCGCTGCCTTCGCTGGAACGCTGGGTCAACACGTTCGTCGATTTCTTCCTGCGCTACCCGATCCTGGTCTGGACCGCGGCCGTGGGTGGGATCGTGGCCGGACGCCGGACCTTCGCCCTGGTGCCGGTGGTGGCCTTCGTCATCGGTCTGCTGGCGGTGCTGGCCGCGGCCGCCATTCCGTGGCAGAACGTGGGAGTCGAGGGCCTCGACTTCGAGGTGACCAAGACCCTCCATTACTGGACGCCCGTGTTCCTTGCTGTCATGGGGGCGTTCGCGGTCCAGGCGGTGTGGGAGAACCCGCGGTTCGGGCTCGCCCTGCGCGCCGGGGTTGTGGGCTTGTTCCTGGTCGCCGCTGCGCTTCCCATCCGAGCCGAGCCGATCGAAGCCCTGCTCCTGGGCGAGCACCGGATGAGCGAGACACTGTCGATTGACCTGCGCGCCGCGGAATTCGGGTTCTGGGGCGGCTATCCCGACTCACGGACCATCATCACCGCGCCTCAGGCGGAACTGGTCGAGCGGCTGCGGGACGAGGTGGCCGCCGGGCGCCTCCAATCCACCACTCCCGTGCTGCACGTGGCGTTCAACTTCCAGCAATGGGATGCCACGCCCATCGGCGTCTTCGGCGGGATGCTGGAAACCATGGTGTCCGAGCAGACCGAGGTCAGCATCCACACCGCCGGCGGGCGCCTCCACCCGCTGGACGAGCTGGACCCTCTCCTGCAAGCGGGCTACCCGTACCTCGTCTTCGAGCCAGGCGACCTGCCCGATGGCCTCCGCGAACGAATTGTGGGCGCCGGTTATCGGTCCATGTTCGTCAACGGCCAGGGTGAGATTTTTGTGGCATTTTCAGGCGGTTAGGCATACCATCTGAGTCCATTTCGGGGTGGAAACTTGTCGACCGATTTCGACGCATACAAGACGCTTCAAGTCCTTTCGGACGCCGACGATATCGTCATCGAGGCGGCGTTCCGAGTCCTCGCCCGCCGCTACCACCCGGACGGCCAGAAGGGCGACGCCGCGCGGATGGCGGACATCAACCGCGCGTACGACCTGCTCCGTACTCCGATCCGCCGTCGACGGTACGACCGGGAGCGCCACCTCACCCCGGTCGGCCCCGGGCCGGCATCGGTTCAGCCCCCGCCGACGAATGGGTACGCCGAAGCGGCGACCACCAACGGCAACGGCCATATGCCCTTCAACGTGGTCGACTTTGGCCGCTATATGGGTTGGACCCTGAAGGACCTGGCCAAGCACGATCCAGACTACCTGCGCTGGCTGTCCCGCAGCTCGGGCGGGGTTCGCTACCGAAATCAGATCCATGATCTGCTCCCCGACGAACGCGAGGCAGCCGCGGCGAAGATGAGGCCCCCGGGCCACCGCGACTAGTCCGGGCGCGCCTGCGCGAAACGGCACCGGCCCGGAAGAGCTCTGCCCACCACATCACAGGGCTTCGTGACATCGTGTAGCACGGTTGCGCGATAGCACGAACGACTGTGAGACTCACCTCGGCGTCTGGGCGGGGACCATGCGTGCGTCGCACGCGTTCGTGGTAGCCCGAGCGGGGCTGTACGATCGGGCTCATGACGGAAGCCAGCGCGGTGTCCGCGGACGAGGTACCGCCCCGCGGCCGGACCGCGCCACTCGAAGACGCGGAAG
Organism: Chloroflexota bacterium; assembly: GCA_038040195.1. Lineage (NCBI taxonomy): Bacteria > Bacillati > Chloroflexota > Chloroflexota bacterium. Next base: position 795,323 of record JBBPIR010000001.1, read on the forward strand.
CTGACCGCTTGTTTCGCGAGGGCGTGGCCCTCTTCAACGGAGCGCGCTACTGGCACGCGCACGAGGCCTGGGAGACGTTGTGGCGGGCCGCGCCAGACGAGGAGCGCGACTTCTACCAGGGCCTGATCAAGCTCGCGGCCGGATTCCTGCACCTGTCGCGTCGAAACCGGCGTGGCGCACGGAACAAGCTGGCGGAGGGCATCGCGCACTTGAGTCGCTACGAGCCTATGCACCGCGGCATCGGCGTCACTGAGCTGGTGAACAAGGCCAAGGAGATCGTGGCCGATCTCGACGCCGGCGCCATCCCCTACCTGATCCCGCCTTCGATCCGGTTCATCGCTTCGACCTCCGTGAACCGATGACGGAGCTGGAGCCGACAACCCGGCTGGAGCGCGATTCGATGGGCGAGGTTCAGGTCCCGGCCGATGCCAAATGGGGCGCCACCACCCAGCGCGCGGTCGAGAACTTCCCGATCAGTGGCCTGCGCATCGACCCGTCCGTGATCCGCGCCCTGGGCCGGATCAAGGCAGCTGCCGCCACCGCCAACGCCGAGCTGGGCGTGTTGGAAGCCGATGCCGCGGCCGCCATCCGGGCCGCGGCCGAGCAGGTCGCCGCCGGCGGCTGGGACGACCAGTTCCCGATCGACGTGTACCAGACCGGCTCGGGCACCTCGTCGAACATGAACGCCAACGAGGTCATCGCCACCCTGGCTGCCGAGCAGTTCGGCCAGCCGGTCCATCCCAACGATCAGGTCAACGCCAGCCAGTCGAGCAACGACGTGTTCCCATCGGCCATGCATCTGGCCGCCACCGAGGCCGTGGTGAACGACCTCATTCCGGCCCTGACCCGGCTGGCCGAGGCGCTGGAGGCCAAGGCCGATGAGTTCGAGAGCGTGGTCAAGTCCGGCCGCACGCACCTGATGGACGCCACGCCGGTCACCCTCGGCCAGGAGTTCGGCGGGTACGCGGCCCAGGTACGGTATGGCGTCGAGCGACTCCACGACACGCTGCCGCGGGTCGGCGAACTGGCCCTGGGGGGCACCGCCGTCGGGACCGGGATCAACGCCCCGGCCGGGTTCGCGGCGGCCGTCATCGCGGAGCTGCGCGAGACCACCGGGCTGCCGCTGACGGAGGCCCGCAACCACTTCGAGGCCCAGGGCGCGCGCGACGCGCTGGTGGAGCTGAGCGGCCAGCTGCGGACCATCGCCATCGGTCTGTACAAGATCGCGACCGATATCCGCTGGATGGCCTCCGGCCCGCGCGCCGGCCTGGCCGAGATCCACGTCCCGGACCTGCAGCCGGGGAGCAGCATCATGCCCGGCAAGGTGAACCCGGTCATCCCCGAGGCGCTGTCCATGGTCTGCGCCCAGGTCATCGGCAACGACGCGGCCGTTGCGTTCGGCGGCGTGGCCGGCAACTTCGAGCTGAACATCATGCTGCCCGTGCTGGCCCGCAACCTGCTGGAGTCCATCCGGCTGCTGACGACCGCGTCGGTCCTGTTTGCAGACCGATGCGTCAGCGGCATCACCGCTGACGAGGATCGTGCCCGGGAGTACGCCGAGGGGTCACCCGCGGTGGCGACGGCCTTGAACCCGGTCCTCGGTTACGAGGAGGCGGCCAGCATCGCCAAGCAAGCCCTCGCCGAGCGGAAGAGCATCCGGGAGGTCGTGATCGAGCGTGGCCACGTCGAGAGGGGCACGATCACCCGCGAGGACCTCGACCGCCTCCTCGACGTGATGGGCATGACGCAAAGGGCCCCGTGAACGTCGATCGCGCAGCCCTCGGCGCGCGCCTCGACCAGGAGCGTCGGCGGGCGAGCCAACTCGGCGATATTCGCGAGGCCATCTTCGGGGCACAGGACGGCTTGGTCAGCACGCTTGCTGTGGTCAGCGCGGTCAGTGGCGCCACGGACGATCGGTTCACGGTTCTCATAGCGGGCATCGCCACTGGCCTGGCCGGGATCTTCAGCATGGCAGCCGGGGAATACCTGTCGAGCAAGAGCCAGCGGGAGATCGCCCTGGCCCAGATCGGGGCCGAACGTGAGCGGGTCGCCAACCAGCGCAGCGACGTGCAGGCCGAGTTGGCATACATGCTCGAGGAGGACGGCCTGGAGAGCCATGATGCCGAGCTCGTTGCCGAGGTCATGGCTCGCCGACCCGAGGTGCTCCTCAACTCGAAGGTCGAGAAGGAGTACGGCATCGCGGTCGAGGAGGCCCGTGGCTCACCGCTCCAGGGAGGCGTCGTGATGGGTGTCGCGTTCGGTTTGGGTGCCCTCGTGCCCATCCTGCCCTACGTCGTCCTCCCGACCGAAGTGGCGGTATACGCATCGGTCCTCGCCACCGCTGGCGTGCTGTTTGCAATCGGGATTGTGAAGACCCGATGGACGCTTGGTCATCCGATCTGGTCGGGTATCGAGATCTTGCTCATCGGTGCGGCGGCGGGCATCGTCGGTTACCTCCTCGGAACTGTCCTGCCGAACCTGCTCGGCGTTCCGGCAATGAGCTGAGAGCGAAGGTCGGCCGATGCGCCTCGAAGACAGCGTCACCATCAACCGGCCCCCCGAGGAGGTCTGGGCGTTCTACACGGACTGGTTCAACGCGCCTCGCATCGGCGGCGGAGACATGCTCGGCCTTCGGCAGACCTCGCCGGGCCCCACGGGCATCGGCTCGACCCTGCAGGGCCGAAGGGTGATCCTCGGCTTCGAAGCCCGGATCCAGTTTCTGATCACCGAATGGGACCCGCCGCGCACGATGGCGTCGTCGATATCGGGCCGGGCACTCAGATCGGGCTCGGCACGCACGACCCTTGAGGCGGTCGGCGACGGGACCCGGTTCAGTGGATGGCTGGAGCTGGAGCTGCGCCCGGCGTGGAGGTTGCTGCTGCCGATCGTCGGCCCGGTCATGAAGCGCAACAGGCGCACCGCCTACGCGAACTTGAAACGGTTCCTCGAATCCCAGCCTTGATGGACGGCCGAAGGGAGACCAGTGCCGCATTTCGATGAGAGCATCGTGATCAACCGCCCAGTGGACCAGGTGATTGCGTTCGCGACCGACTGGTTCAACGGACCGCGCGACGGCAGTGTTCTGGCATTTCGCCAAACCTCACCCGGCCTGCCCGGCGTCGGCACAACCTTGGAGGGGCGAATGGTGATCCTGGGCTTCGAGACGCGGTTCACGACACGGATCATAGAGTGGGACCTGCCGCATGCCGTTACTTTCGCCAGCGCGGGCGGGCCCTTCCGGTCGCTTGTTCTGCGTGTGACTCTCGAGTCGAGGGCGGATGGCACCGAGATGGTCGAGTCGCGGGAGATGGACCTACAACCGGCGCTCAAGCTGCTCGGGCCCCTCGTGGTTCCCTTCTGGAGGCGCCGGACGAAGACTGCCCAGAAGAACTTCAAACGCCTCGTGGAAGCACAGCCCCGCTAGGAGGCTGACCAGCGTTAGTCGATCGTCGCGACGTTCACGGGGACGCGAATGCCTTTGAGTCGCTCGGCGCGCAACGGGCCATGGGCGAACCCGCGTTCCGTGGCCGCCAAAACATCCTGGCTGGCGAGAATCTCGTCGGCCCCCGCCAGAGCCGCAATGCGGGCGGCAGCGTGGACCCCACGGCCGGAGTAGCTGGCACCGCTCTTCGTCGCCTCCGCGGCATGGAGGCCGATCCGGATCGCGGGCGCGAAGCCATGATCACGGCGGTGGTCGCGCATCGTGCGGCGGATGGCGGTGGCTGCTTCGATCGCCTGGTCCGCGGTGGCGAAGGCGAGGAAGAAGCCGTCCCCGGCGTGGTCGAGAATCTCGCCGTGGCGCTCGATGACCAGGTGCCGAATCGTGTCGTCGTGCCAGCGTAGCAGCGCACCCCAGGCCTCGTCGCCGATGGCCTCGATGAGATCGGTGGAGCGGACGACATCGGTGAACATGAAGACCCTCTGCGCCCTGTCGGCGGCCTGCTCGCCAACCGACGCCCCTTCAATGCGTTCCAGCTCCGCGTAGGCGGCCTTGAGATCCGGCTCTGCCCCGAGCCGCTGGAACGCGGCGATGGCCGAGTGGAGCTCTTGGGCCGCGGCGTCGTTTCGCCCACCGGCAATGAGCGCCCGCCCCAGGCACGCTCGAGCCCGCGCCGCTTCATACGGGGCCTGTAGCTCCTGCCAGATGCGCCGCGCCCGCCGGAAGGATTCGACCGCCGCCCCGACGTCACCCCCCGCCAAGGCGGCGCGACCAGCTGCGTCGGCCGCGGCGGCGCGCAGGGCGTGGGTCCCGTACCGCTCCCCCAGGCCGCTCATCTCGTCAGCGGCCTCGCGAGCCTGCTGGACGTCGCCGCCGGCGGCGGCTGCCTCGACCAGCGCGGGCAAGAGGCGCGCCCGCTCGAGGGGGGTCACGGCGGGTTCGTCGAGCGCCTCGCGGAGGAGGCTGCGGGCGGCATCGGTTCGGCCCTGTGCCAGTCGCAACATGGCCAGTCCCGGCTCCGGATCGCGGCCCAACTCGTGTGCCTCGGCGAACGCCTGCTCTGCGGCGCCGTAGTCTCCAAGTCTCAGGCGGATCTCGCCAATCTGATAGAACCCTTCGCCGGAGTAGGCCACGGCGAAGTCGCGCAGCTCGTCGCACGCCAGCCGCGCCTCGGACTCGGCCTCCTCCCACGCGCCGCTCATCCGAGTGATCTCCGCGCGCCGCACCCGGCACATGCCGGGGAAGCCGGAGATCTGCTGGCGCTCGCACCAGCGCTTGGCGGCTTCGGAGAAGTCCGCCGCGCGGCGGTAGTCCGCTACGTCTTCGCAGGCGATTGTCGCGTTGCAGTAGACGATGGCTGCGGCCCGCGGCGAAAGCTCGTCACCGATGGCGGCCACCATGGCTTCCTCCAGGAGCGCCATCCCCTCCTCGACCCGGCCCAGCTGGACGAGGACCGTGCCCTTGTCCTCCATGCCCAGCCCGATGAGGTCGCGGTCGGCGAGTCGAGTCCCGATCTCGAAGACCCGGTTTGCGTGCTCCAACGCCTCCTCGAGATCGCCACGATTCAACGCGGCGTTTCGCCGCGCCCGCTCGAGAAGTCCGTGGGCGTGCGCCTCCGGAGTCCCCTCCAGCAGGCGTTGCGCGCGGCTCACCCAGCCTGAGGCGACCGAAGGCTCGAGCCGATGGCTGTACTCGGTCGCCAGCTGCAGGGCTGTTCGGGCGGCACGCGCTGGCTCGTCGGCGGCGATGTGACCCGCGTACGCTCGTTCCTGGGCGGCGATCGCCGAGGTCATGTCCCCGGTCCACCAGGCGGCATCGCCGAGCTGATCGAGGTCTCCAGGCGTCAGCAGCTTCGCCGCGTCGGCGGCGCTGAACAGGTCCAGCGCTTCTTGCCAGCGGTGCTCTGCCGCAGCGGTGCGCGCCTGGAGCAGGGCTTCGGCAGGTGGAGTGGCCTGGATGGTGGTCATGGCTGCGCCTGATCCTACAATGGACCTTCCGAATATCCGCGCAGACGAGTGTCCATGACAACGACCTTGAGCAAGACTTATCGCAACCTCATCGGTGGAGAGTGGGTGGAAGCCCGTTCGGGCAAGACGTTCACCTCGACCAGCCCGGCCAACCGCGAGGACGTCATAGGTGAGTTTCCGGCCAGCGGGTCCGCCGACGTAGACGCCGCGGTTGCGGCCGCCAAGGCGGCCTACCCGGCCTGGTCGATGATGCCGGCTCCCAAGCGGGGCGAGATCCTGTTCAAGGTGGCGCGCATCCTGGCCGAGCACAAGGAGGAGCTGTCGCGCCTCCTGACCCGCGAGATGGGCAAGGTCCTGCCCGAGGCGCGCGGCGATGTCCAGGAGGCCATCGACGTCGCGTACTACATGGCCGGCGAGGGGCGGCGCCTGTTCGGCTACACGGTGCCGTCCGAGATGCCCGACAAGTTCGCCATGGCCATCCGCAAGCCGATCGGGGTGGCCGCCATCATCACGCCCTGGAACTTCCCGATCGCCATCCCGGCCTGGAAGCTCTTCCCGGCGCTGATCTGCGGCAACACCGCCGTCCTCAAGCCAGCCTCCGACACCCCTGCCTGCATGATCCGATTCGTCGAGCTGCTGCTCGAAGGAGGCATTCCAGAAGGGGTGGTCAACGTCGTCACCGGGTCGGGGACCGATGTCGGTCATCCGCTGGTGGAGCACCGCGACGTCCGACTGATCAGCTTCACCGGCCACACCGAGACCGGCGTCGACATCTCGACCCGTGCCGCTAAGACCCTGAAACGGGTCAGCCTGGAGTTGGGCGGCAAGAACCCCATCGTCATCTGGTCCGACGCCGACCTCGACCTCGCCCTGGACTCGGTCATCTGGTCCGCCTTCGGGACCACCGGCCAGCGCTGCACCGCGGCCTCGCGGATCGTGGTCCATCGGTCCATCCATGACACGTTCGTGCAGAAGCTCCACAAGCGGGCCGGGGCGCTGGTCCTTGGGGACGGCCTGCTGGACACGACCGACGTGGGGCCGGTCATCAACGAGAAGGCGCTCGAGCGGATCGGCTCGTACGTCGCCATCGGGCAGAAAGAGGCCGACCTTGTCGTCGGCGGGCATCCTGCCCGTGACGGGGAGCTGGCCAAGGGCTCCTTCTTCGAGCCCACGGTGTTCGCAGAGGTGAAGGGCGACGCGCGGATCGCCCAGGAGGAGATCTTTGGCCCGGTGACCGCGGTCATCCCCGTCGACACCTGGGAGGAGGCGGTCCAAGTCGTGAATAGCGTCCAGTACGGGCTGTCGACATCGCTCTTCACCAACGACGTCAACCTGGCCTTCCGCTCCATTCGCGACTTCGACTCCGGCCTGGGGTACGTCAACCACGGCACCATCGGGGCCGAGGCGCACCTCCCGTTCGGTGGCACCAAGGCCACCGGCAACGGCCACCGCGAGGTGGGGCAGGCGGCGCTCGACTTCTACGCCGAATGGAAGAGCGTGTACATCGACTACTCGGGGAAGCTCCAGCGGGCCCAGATCGACATGGAGTTCGTGGACCAGGAATAGGCCCATCGGCCCCTTCGGGGTACGATTGCAGCCCATGCGGCTGCCCCTCTTCCCGCTCCACGTCGTGGCCTTCCCGCACCTGCCGCTGCCGCTCCACGTCTTCGAGCGCCGATATCGGGCCATGACCCGTGACCTGCTCGAGGAGGGCAACCCGTACGGCGGCAAGTTCGTGGTGACCATGATCTCCGCCGGGCGTGAGGTGGCCGCCAAGCCGGGGACCGGCCAGCTCACCGTCCGCCGGGTGGGCACCATTTGCGAGGTCCGGCGCGCAGACCGATTCGCCGATGGGCGCTACGCGCTGATGGCGGTGGGGGTCAGCCGGGCGCGGATCCGCAGCGTCGACCACTCCGGCCCGTACGCCGTGGCGGAGGTCACCCCGCTCGATGAGCGGTCCGGCGACGAGGCTGAGAGCTTGGTGCCCGACGTCCAGGTCGCCCTCGACGCCTACCTGTCCACCATCCGCCGCTTCCTGGCGGAGCGCGACGCAGCCGACCTCGAGGACCTCCTGGCGGACGCCGATCCCGACGCGGATCCTGATGCAGACCGGGATGCCTCCTCGGCTGGGGAGGTCAAGCGATCGACCCGCATGGAGCGCCTGATCAAGCCCATGCGCCTCCCCACCGACCCGCTGGCCGCCAGCTACGCCGTGGCCGGCGTGCTCCAGGTCGAGCTGTCGCGCAAGCAGCGGCTGCTGGAAGCGCCCGACGCCGCAGCCCGCCTTCGCGCCGAGCTGTCGCTGCTCCAACGCGAGGCGCACATGCTGGGCGACGCCTCACTGGCCCCCATGGGCCGCTTTGAGTACCACGCCAACTAGACCGATGCCGGCCGACTGGCGCCGGCCGGGCGGGTTCCTCCTCACCGCCCTCCTGGTCGTGGCCGGCTGCGCCCCGTCCGCTTCACCGAACGCGTCGGCGACCCATTCATCCTTCCCGCGCATTACCGCCAGCCCGTCACCAAGCCCGAGCCCCAGCCCGTCGCGGACGCCGCGGCCGACGTCCACCCCGGTAGCCCTCGGCTGCTTCGCCGGCAACCGGGGGCCGGCGGGCGAGCGAGAGATCATCGCCATCGCCCCGAATGCGGGCCCAGCCATGGCCCTGACCTTCGACATGGGTGGCCGGCTGGACCCGGCCATAGACATCCTGGAATTCCTGATCGCCAACCAGGTGTGCGCCACCCTGTTCCCCACCGGCGCGATGAGCGAGACGGCCGTGGGCCAAGAAGTGCTCGCCATCGTCCGCGCCAATCCCGACCTGTTCGAACTCGGCAACCACACAATGCACCACTGCAACCTGCGCGACGGCGGGCTGGGCTCGCCGACCGAGGCTCCCTGTGCGACCGAGGGGCCTCCCAGCGCCGCCTTCATCAGCGCTGAACTGAACGATGCGGCCGCCATCGTGGAAACGGGCAGTGGCCAGCCCACACTGCCGTACTGGCGCCCGCCGTATGGGGCCTACAACGAGACGGTCCTGACCGCCGCGGCGGAGCTTGGCTACACGAAGACGATCATGTGGTCCATCGACACCATCGACTGGAGGCCAATCGCCGACGGCGGCCCGACCGCCGCGCAGATCGCGTCCGGGGTCGTGACCTCCGCCAGCAGCGGCTCGATCGTCCTCATGCACCTGGGCGGATACGAGACCCTCGCCGCGCTGCGGATCATGGTCCCGGCACTCCGCGAGCGGGGCCTGGTGCTGACCTCGATCAGCGACCTGCTGAACTAGCCAAGGCGCGACGGATGGGCCAGCCGGACGCGGCGTCGATATCGGCTTCGCTGACGCCCGGTTGGAGGGTGGATAGCTCCATTTCGCCATCGGTGCCGAATCGGTAGACCCCCAGCTGGGTGATGACCGTGTCCGGGCCGCCGCCTGCCCAGCCCGGACGGGGGCGGCCATCGGGATGGCGATGGCCAGGCGAGGTCACGAAGTCGACGCGCTCCACGAAGGAACGGGGGGACTGGCTCATGACGACGATGACCCGCGCGGCGTTCAGCGCGATCTCGCAGGCCCCGCCGGACCCGGGAAGCCGCACGGTCGGGTTCGCATATGGACCGATGACCGTGGTGTTCAGGTTCCCCCAGCGGTCGACCTGAGCGGCGCCCAGCATCCCGACCTCGATCCGCCCGCCCTGGAGGAAGTACGCGAACAGGTCGTGCATGCTCATGGTCGCGGTGGCCCCCGAGACGAGGGCCGGGTCGCCGATGCTGTCGGGCAGTCGGGACGGTCGCGCCCCGACCACCCCCGACTCGTAGATCAGCTCAAGGTCCGGCGCCACCGTGCGACGGGCCAGGATGGCGGCGGCGTTGGGCAGACCGATGCCCACGAACACCGTTCGGGCGCCGGCCAGCTCCGCGGCGGCGGCGGCCACCATCAGCTCGTCGGGCGTCGTGCTCACGAATACTCGCCGTAGTCGACCGATCCCGACGGGCGGGGTTTTGGCCGGAGGGCGGCCACGGTCTCGGGGCCCAGCTTGTCGAGGTAGGCCGAGCGGTCGGGAACCCCGCGCACCCATTCGTCGAGCCACGCCTCGAGTTGAGCGGGGTCGCGGCTGATTGGATCCCAGGCGCGGTAGAACGCGTTGTCGCGGTCGTAGTAGCCCTGGGCGAACGATGGGTGCGCCCCGTAGTGCTCGACGCAGACGGCCGTCACCGCCACCCCGGGCAGCAGGGTCCGGTCCGGGTCGGCCCGGATGACCTCGGTGTCGACCAGCTCCTCCACGACCGCGATGACGCGCTCGGCGGCCAGGGCCGCCTCGCGCTGGACCCCCACCAGCCCCCAGACCTGGACGTTGCCCTCGGCGTCGGCGCGCTGGGCGTGGATGATCGTGACGTCGGGGTTGAGGGCCGGCACGACCGCGACGTCATCGCCCGGGGCGTAGGGGGACGCAACCCACTGGATGAGTGGGTTGGCCGCCGGCAGGTCCGACCCGGCGTAGGAACGCAGTGGGTAGAAGGGGAGATGCGCGGCGCCCGCCACGTAGCGGCCGACCATCCCGAAATGGCTGTACTCCTCCAGCTCCAGGCCGCCGCCTTGGATGGCGCGCCGGATGGCGTGCAAGGAACCCACGCCCGGGTTGCCGAGCCACGAGAAGATGAGCTTGCGGGCGCATCCCGCGGCCACCATCTGGTCGTAGACCAGGTCCGGCGTCAGCCGGGCCAGGGTCAGGTCGCGGCGACCCTGGCGGATGATCTCGTGCCCGGCGGCGAATGAGATGAGGTGGGTGAAGCCCTCGATCGCCACCAGGTCGCCGTCGTGGACGTGGGCGGCGATTGCCTCCGACAGCGAGACGACCTTGGAGGCCGTGGGGTCAGCCTCCGGTCTCTTCGGGCCCCGGCAGCGGGCGGATGGGGCAGCCCACCGAGGCCAGCGCCTCGGCGTAGAGCCGGATGGCCATGTCGACGGCCGGCTCGTCCACCATCAGTGGCGGGCAGAACCGGATCGAGGCCTCGCCGCACTCTAGGATCAGGAGGCCGCGCTGGAACGCTGCCTGCTCCACCGCGTTGGCCTCCTCGTGGCCGGCGAACTCGACGCCCAGCATGAGGCCGGCGCCGCGGATGTCGCGGACCGCGGTGCAGTCTGCCGAGGCGTACTCGATCCCGCGCCGCAGCCGGTCACCCATCGTGGCCGCGTTCTCGATGTACCCGCCTGCCAGCAGGTCCAGGGTGGCGAGGGCGGCCGCGGAGCACACCGGGTTGCCGGCGAACGTGCTGCCATGGGTGCCGGCGGTCCAGGTGAAGAGCCGTTCACGGCCGATGAAGGCGCCGAGCGGCATGCCCGAAGCGATGCCCTTGGCGATCGTCACGACGTCCGGCTCGACGTCGTAGGCCTCCATGGCCCACATCCGGCCGGTGCGTCCCATCCCGGACTGGATCTCGTCCGCGATGAGGACGATGCCGTGCTCGTCGCAGATCTCGCGCAGCCCGCGAATGAACGCTGCCGGGGCCGGGAAGTAGCCGCCCTCCCCCTGGATCGGCTCGAACACGATGGCCGCTACGTCCTCGGGCGCCACCAGGCGGCCCAGGATGGATCGGCGCAGGACCTCCAGCTCCGCGCTGCCGTCGCCTCCGGAACCCTCATGCCAGGACCGGACGCGCGGGAACGGGGCGTGGTAGACCATGGGCAGCAGGGGTCCGAAGCCGGCGCGCTGCTTGAGCTTGGAGTTGGTGAGCGACAGCGCGCCGAGGGTGCGACCGTGGAAGGCACCCTCGAAGGCGATGATCGCTGGGCGCCCCGTGTGGTGGCGCGCCAGCTTGATGGCCCCTTCGACCGCCTCCGTCCCCGAATTGGTGAGGAAAACGCGGGCCTTCTCTTCGAAGGGGGCGATGGCCGCCAGGCGCTCGCAGAGCTCGATATAGCGGGGCTCGTAAAAATCAGTGGCCGCGATGTGGACCAGCTGCTCGGCCTGGGCGGTGATGGCGGCAACCACCGCGGGGTGCGCATGGCCGGTGGCCGCCACCGCGATGCCGGCCGCGAAATCGAGGAATCGGTTGCTATCCACGTCGGTGACGACATACCCGTCGCCCGACTCGGCCACCAGCGGGTAGGCGCGGGTCAGCGACGGGCTGGTGACGGCATCGTCGCGGGCGATCAGCGCGCGCGCGCGCGGCCCGGGTAGCTCGGTGACGAGATGGGGGGCGGAGGGCGCGGCATCAGCCGCTTGACGGAAGGCCCGAACGCTCATGAGGGGACCCCTGGTCGAAAGCGGCGCGTCCTGCCCGCGCCTCTGGCTAGCTCGGCGCAGATGTTACCGCCTCCACCACCTCTCCGATCAAGCCCGGACCGGCATACACCAGCCCGGTCCACAGCTGGACCAGGTCGGCGCCCGCGTCCAGGGCGCGGCGCGCATCGGCCCCGGAGAAGATCCCGCCAGAAGCCATGAGAGTGAACCGATCCTTGGTCCCGGCCCTCACGGTACCGATGGCGGCCAGCATGCCTTCCAGCAGCGGCCTGCCCGACAGGCCGCCCTGGTCCGCTCCGGGGGGCAGTTCCGCGCGCAACCCGGTCCGGGAGCGCGACGTGTTCGACAGGACCAGCCCTGCCGCCGGCGACCCGGCCAGCGCTTTGGCGATGGCCGTCAGTTGGTCTGCCGCCAGGTCGGCCGATAGCTTGACCACCAGCGGCCGGCGGGGCTCGACGGCCGACAGCGACGTGACCAGCGCCGCGACGCGGACGGGCTCCTCGAGCGCCGCCAGGCCTTTGGTATTCGGCGAGCTCACGTTGACGGCCACGTAGTCCGCGACCGGCGCCACCGTCCGCAGGGCGGCGAGGTAGTCCTGTTCCGCTAACTCGTCGGGCGTGGCAGCGCCACGCCCGACGCTGACCCCGACCGCGAAGTCCGGCGGCAGCCAGGGTCGGGCGCGGGTCAGCCGCTCAACGATGGCTGCGGCGCCGTCGTTGTTGAAGCCCATCCGGTTCACCAGCGCCTCGTCCTCGGTCAGGCGCCACAGGCGGGGGCGCGGGTTGCCGGGCTGGGGCTGCGGAGTCACGGTCCCCAGTTCGGCGAAGCCGAACCCGAGCGCTCCCCAGCCGACGGCCGCCTCCCCGTTCTTGTCCATCCCAGCCGCCAGCCCGACCGGGTTGCGGAACCGGAGGCCCATGTGCTCCAC
>JBBPIR010000002.1:0-174893 GCA_038040195.1 Chloroflexota bacterium
GAGCAGGGGACTCATAAGCCCTTGGTCGGTGGTTCGAATCCGCCCTCCGCTACCAGCCCCGAACTCGCCTCGTGGTTGGAGGACGGCGCTGGCCGGACCGACATCCCAGAAGGCGTATCGCTCGTCCTCGCCGTTTCCGGCGGTCCGGACTCAACGGCCCTCCTGCACGCCGCGGCCGCGGCGGCGCGCGCGCGCGATTGGCAGCTGGTGGTCGCCCATCTCGACCACGGCCTGCGCCCGGAATCGGGAGATGACGCCAGGTTCGTGACCGATGCCGCCGATGCGCTGGCGCTGCCCTGGCGGCTGCGCCGGATCGATGTCGGTGCCAAGGCGAAGCAAGACGGATCCGGGGTGGAGGAGGCAGGCAGGCGGGCGCGCTACGCGTTTCTGGACGAGGTCGCCGACAGCCTGGGGCCGGAATCGCTGGTGGTCACCGCCCACACCGCCGATGACCAGGCCGAGACGGTGCTTTTCAACCTGGCGCGCGGGAGCGGCCAGCACGGGCTGCGTGGCATGCCCGCCCGCCGCGGCCGGATTGTCCGGCCGCTGCTCCACGTCCGCCGGTCGGCGCTGCGTGCCGTCCTGGACGCCGCCGGGATCGGGTACCGGCTGGATCCGACCAACGCGGATACCGACCGATCCCGTGCGTGGGTGCGGGCCGAGATCCTGCCGGCCCTCGAGCGGCTGAACCCGGCCGCGGTCGATGCTCTCCTCCGGTTCGCGGAGCTGGCTGCCGATGACGATGCCCTGCTGGACGCCCTGGCGGCCGGGGAGTTGGCACGTCGGCGGGATGCCGACGGCGCCATCGACTGGCGTCAACCCCCGCCCCACGCCCTGGGGCGTCGCGTCCTGCGCCTCGCGATCGGGGACCCGGCGCCAGCCGCGGATCGCATCGAGGCTGTTCTGTCGGCCGCCAGCGGACCCCGCGGCGGGCTGATCATCGAGCTCGGCCGAGGTCGAAGAGCGACAATCCGCGGCCGGCGCGTCCGCATCGGTCCGTGAACCTTTCGGGGTAGTCCCATCGAGCCCATTTGTTGCGATGGGGGGGCGTCCCTATACTCAGGGCCGGTCGTACCCTATGCATTGGAGTTCGCCTCCGCTCGTGAACAGCCGACTCGTCCGCAGCAGCATCCTCATCGTTGGCGCCCTGTTCGCCATGGCCCTGCTGTGGACCTACCTCATGGACTCCGACGCCGGGCCGGCCTACACCTACAGCAACCTGCTGGCCGATGCTCAGGCGGGCAAGGTCGAGACCATCACCCAGGACGGCATCACGCTGACCATCAAACTGGAGGGCACCGCCGAGCCTAAGACGACGGTCGTGCCGTCAGACAACATCAACGTCTACACGGAGGTGTGCGCGGCCACCGGAACCAACCCCGGCACGTCGTGCCCCATCGAGTATGAAGCGGTGATCCCGAGCGCCACGGGCGGGATCATCTTCTCCCTGATCTCGATCCTCCTGCCGGTCCTAATCATCGGCGCGTTCTTCATCTTCATGATGCGCCAGGCCCAGGGCACCAACAACCAGGCCATGAGCTTCGGCAAGAGTCGGGCCCGCATGTTCCTGGGCAGCAAGACGGTGATCACCTTCGCCGACGTGGCGGGGGTTGAGGAGGCCAAGCAGGAGCTGACCGAGGTGGTCGAGTTCCTGAAGTACCCCGAGAAGTTCAACGCGCTCGGGGCCCGAATCCCGCGCGGCGTGCTGCTGGTCGGCCCGCCCGGCACCGGCAAGACGCTCCTGGCCCGGGCCGTGGCCGGCGAGGCCGGTGTCCCGTTCTTCTCGATCTCGGGGTCGGAGTTCGTCGAGATGTTCGTTGGCGTGGGTGCCAGCCGGGTGCGCGACCTGTTCGAGCAGGCCAAGCGCAACTCGCCCTGCATCGTGTTCGTCGACGAGATCGACGCGGTCGGGCGCCAGCGCGGCGCGGGGCTCGGCGGCTCGCACGATGAGCGGGAACAGACCCTGAACCAGATCCTCGTCGAGATGGATGGCTTTGACACGAACACCAACGTCATCGTGGTGGCCGCCACCAACCGGCCCGACGTCCTCGACCCGGCACTCCTGCGCCCGGGCCGCTTCGACCGCCAGGTGGTGCTCGACCGGCCCGACATCAGAGGCCGCCGCGAGATCCTCGACGTCCACGTCAAGGGCAAGCCCCTGGACAAGACGGTCGACCTGGACGACCTCGCGCGCCGCTCCCCGGGCTTCTCGGGCGCGGATCTCGCCAACCTGGTCAACGAGGCCGCCATCCTGGCGGCCCGCCGCAACAAGAAGACGATCACCCAGCCGGAGTTCACCGAGTCTGTGGATCGTGTGATCGCCGGCCCGGAGCGGCGGAGCCGGATCATCACCGAGGCTGAGCAGAGGATCATCGCGTATCACGAGGGCGGGCACGCCGTCGTCCAGCGGGTGCTCCCCAAGTGCGATCCGGTCACCAAGGTGACCATCATCTCCCGCGGGATGGCCCTGGGCTACACGATGAGCCTCCCCACCGAGGACCGATACCTCCACAGCAAGTCCGAGTTTGAGGACAAGCTGGCCGGGATGCTGGGCGGCCATGTCTCCGAGGAGATCGTGTTCGGCGACACGACCACGGGGGCGAGCAACGACATCGAGAAAGCCACTGGACTGGCGCGAGCGATGGTCACCCAGTACGGGATGAGCGAAACCCTCGGCCCGCTGGCATTCGGCAAGAAGGACGAGATGATCTTCCTGGGCCGGGAGATCTCCGAGCAGCGCAATTACTCCGACGAGGTGGCGGCCAAGATCGACGCCGAAGTGCGAGCCATCATCGACCGCGCCTCGGAGCGTGCCCGGCAGGCGCTCACCGAGCATCGCGCGGTGCTCGACCGGCTGGCCGCCTTGCTCGTGGAGAAGGAAACCATCGAGGCAGCGGAGTTCGAGGCCCTGTGGGATGGGATCCTCCCGCCACGCGACCTGGGCGGCCCGAAGCCGTCCGAATCGGCGCCGGTGGACGAACTCCCCGAAGTGGTGGGCGGCGAGGAGAAGGCGGCGCCGCGCCGCCGACGCGGCCCCGCACCCCAGCCCGCCTAGGCGGACGCTGCTAGTCCTATCGGCCCATTCCGGACCGTAAAGGCCGGGTCGTATACTCGCCACTGGTGCGTCCGGGCACCTGCCCGGAGCACGGTACGACAGCGAGGCCGAACCTTCCCCATGATCGACGAATCGCCCCCGCAGACCATCGAGACCGACTGGAAGCTCGAGACCGACGGCTCCGGGCTTGACCCGCGCACCGCGCTGGAAGTCCTCACCAACCTCAATGAACGAGTGGCCGAGGGCCGGATCAGCGATCTTCAGCCCATCGCCACCGGATTCGTGCCGTTCGACAAGGCCATCGGCGGCGGGCTGCGGGCCGGTGAGCTGATGCTGATTGGCGGGGCCCAGGGATCGGGCAAGACCACCCTGGCCCTGCAGATGGCGCGCAACATGGCCGCCTCCGGGCAGGCCAGTGTGCTGTACGTGTGCTTCGAGCACGAGGAGGACTACCTCGTCCAGCGCATGATCGCCATGGAGTCCGCTCTCGCCGCGCTCCCCAAGAAGACGGGCGCCGTGAAGATCCAGGAGGTCCGCCAGGAGGTCCTGTCGACCTTCGAAGCAGCCGCCGAGGCGGGCCAGGCGGCCAAGCTGGGCGCCAACCCGCGCCTGCGTCCAAGCCTGGAACGGATCGCGCGCTACGGGAACTCGATGTACCTCATGCGTGGCACCGCCACTGACAGCACGGTCGACAATCTCCGAGCCCTGGTCGAAACGCGCCGCGGCGGGGATGAGCGGCGGCTGGTCCTGTTCGTGGACTACCTCCAGAAGGTCCCCGTCATCCCCGAGCCGGCCGACGAGACCGAGAAGGTGACGCGCGTCGTCAACGGGCTGAAGGACATCGCCCTGGCCTGCGAGATCCCGGTGGTCGCCATCGTGGCCGCCGATCGCGAAGGCCTCAAGGCCAAGCGCCTGCGCAACCACCACCTGCGCGGCAGCAGCGCCATCAACTACGAGGCCGACATCATCCTGATCCTGAACGACAAGTACAGCATTGTGGCCAAGGTGAACATCGAGTTCAATCCGTATCAGGCCCAGCGCTACCGGGACTGGGTGGTAGCCACCATCGAGAAGAACCGGGGCGGTCAAGACAACATCGACCTGGAGTGGCAGAAGCTCTTCCAGTACAGCTGCTTTGATCCGAACGGCCGGATCACGGCCGAGAAGCTGATCGAAGAGCGGCTCTACACCGAGTAGAGCCGCCACCGCCCCGTGGACGCGTATCGGGTATTGCAGGTCGCGCCCGATTGCGAGGACGAGGTCCTGGACAGCGCGTATCGAGCCCTGGCGTTGAAGTACCACCCCGATCGGGATACCACCCAGCAGGCGGTCCGGCGAATGGCCGAGTTGAACCAGGCGTACGCCCTGGTGCGTGATCCGGCCACGCGCGCCCGGCACGACGCCGCTCGTCGGCGCGCATCCGTCACCACGATCCAACCGGCTTCGGCCGGCGCCGCGCCGCCGCCGCGTTCCACGACTGCCGGCTCCCGGCTCACGTTCGGACGCTACGCGGGCTGGACCCTGCGCGACCTGGCGCGCGAGGATCCGGATAACCTGCGCTGGCTCTCTCGCCACACGTCCGGAATCCGCTACCGGACCGAGATCTACGCGATCCTGGGCAAGATGGCGATCGGCGCCGCCTGACTCACCGGCCGGACGACCGTCAGTCCGGCCCAGGCGCTAGGCTCTCACCCCATGGCGAACTCCGTTCCGAACCGCCTGCCCCTGCGCGCGGTCTTTCTCGACGTCGGCGAGACGCTCATGCATCCCGACCCGACCTGGGAGCACGTGTACGCGCGGGCCTTCGCCGATTTCGGCGTCTCGGTCGACATGACCGAGCTCCAGGCGTCACTGCGGCGCGCGTACCAGGGTGGCGGCTACGGCTTCGATGGCAGCCTGGTGCCCAGTGCCGATGCCAGCCACCGCCGACTGGTGGAGATGGATCAGGTCGCCTTCACCGAGATCGGCCTCGAGCCTCTCCCGGAGGCGTTCTTCCGCCACCTGGCGAGCCTGTTCATGGACCCCGCCACCTGGCACGTCTTCCCGGACGTGCGGGTCGTGCTGCCGCAGCTGAAGGCTCGCGGATTGGTCCTGGGCGCCGTGTCCAACTGGGCCTGGCAGCTCCCCGAGCTGCTCGACGCGCTCGACCTGGGCCGGCATCTCGACTTCGTGGGCGCCAGCGCCCGGATCGGCTACGACAAGCCCCACCCCGGCATCTTCCGGTGGGCGCTGGACCGAGCCAAGGTAGCCCCCGAATCGGTGATCCACGTGGGAGACCATCTCGACGCCGATGTGGCCGGTGCGCGCGGGGTGGGGATCGAGCCGGTACTCCTGGACCGACGGGGTCGCCACCAGCCTCCGCCCGACGACGTGCCGGTTCTCACCACGCTCGACGAGCTGCTGCCGTTGGTGGACGCCCGCCTGACAGCGGTCACCGGCGCACCGGGCTGAGGCGCACCGGGCTGGCCACGGAGACGGGGCGCGAGACCTGGCGCTGCTTCGTCGGGATCCCGGTCGGATCTCCGCTGCGGAGGGACCTGCAACTTGCCGTGGCGCGCTGGCAGGCCCAAGAGAACGCCCCTGACCTGCGCTGGACCGATCCGGACGGCTGGCACGTGACCCTGGCCTTCTTGGGCGCTACCGACCCCTCCGACGTCCCGGACCTGGTTTCCGCGCTGCGCGGCGCCGCGCATGGGGAAGCCGAATTCCAGCTGGAAACAGGCGGGGTGGGCGCCTTTCCGCAGGCCGGCGCCGCCCAGGCCATCTGGTACGGCGTGTCCGATCCGCACCATCAGCTCACCGAACTGGCCGCCAGGGTCCAGGCAGCCGTTCGGCCATCCTCGGAGCCGACGCGCTTTCGCCCTCATCTGACCCTGGCCCGCAGCCGCGTCCGCCGCGGCGAGCCGTTGGGTTCATGGCTGGCCACCCTGGACCCACCGTCCGGGACGCTGACGGTGGACGGCCTGACCCTGTTCCGGAGCCACCTCGGGCGCGGGCCGGCACGATACGAGGTGCTTGCCAGGCTGCCGCTGAGCGGCGCAGGATCGGAGCGTGGCTGAGCCTGACGTTCGCGAGCCGCGGCCTTTGATGGTCGCCGTCATCGGCGACGCGGACCCGCGTGGTCCCGATGCCCATCGCACCCTGGAATGGGCCGAGGAGGTCGGGCAGCTGCTGGCTCGCGCCGGTGCGACCGTGATCACTGGTGGGCTGGGCGGGGTGATGCGGGCCGCGTCTCGGGGCGCTCGGGCAGCCGGCGGGTCGACGATCGGGATTCTGCCTGGGGCCGACGCCGCCGAGGCCAACGAGTTCGTTCAGCTGGCGATCCCGACCGGGCTCGGTGTCGTTCGCAACCTGGTGGTCGTGACCGCCGCGGACGCGGTGGTCGCCGTCGGCGGACGGCATGGCACCCTGTCGGAGATCGGCCTGGCCCTCCGCATGGGACGGGAGGTCGTTGGCCTCGGCACGTGGCGCATCGAGGCCGATCAGCGCGTGGGTGGCCCCCGCCTGCACCGTGCACGCGACCCCCGCGAGGCCGCCCAGCTCGCCCTGCGGCTGGCTCGCGCGGGTCCTATCGTTCCCGATTGACATCAGAGGACGCCGGCCCAATGCGGGCCGCCGTCATCGGTCTTGTCCGACCTGATTCGCTAGTGGACCAGGCCCTGCAGGCTGAGGTGGTACAGCTTGGTCGGGTCGTACGGCATGCACAGCTGGCCCTCGCCGCCGATCTCCCACGTCCACGAGATGATCTGCACGGCAGCCACCTGGAGCGCGCTCGAATCGCAGTTGGTATTGGCGTTACCCAGGAGCCGGACCTCGGCCGTCGGGGCGTAGATCGTGCCTGAGATGTGGAGCTCCACGCCGCCCTCGATATCGATGATTCCGCTGTACCCCTGGCTTCCGTCC
Organism: Chloroflexota bacterium; assembly: GCA_038040195.1. Classification (NCBI taxonomy): domain Bacteria; kingdom Bacillati; phylum Chloroflexota; species Chloroflexota bacterium. The sequence continues at coordinate 6,959 of JBBPIR010000002.1, forward strand.
CCGTCGTACCAGATCAGCATGCCTCCAAACGGGCAACCGTCGTCGTTGGGGTTGAAAAGATCAGGATCGTACGTGACCGGTGGGCACGCTTCATCCGCCCGCAGTCCGGCGAGGGCGAGCTCGGCCCCGGCGGTCAGGTCCAGGTTCTGCTGGCAGTTGGTGGCGGTGCCGCCGGGGCAGTTGGCGGTGGGGTTGTCGGTGTTGTAGATCAGGACCGGCGCCGGCTCGGTCGCGCTGGCGAAGAACGAGTCGACCGAGCCCGTTGCGCCGATCTTGATGCCCCCTCCGGCGATCACGTAGATGCCCGGATTCAAGACCACACGGAGTTTGTTGCCGATGTCCCACCCGCCGTAGTAGACGCCCGGATCGAGGTGGACGCAGTCGTAATTGGCGGGGAGGCCGGGGCATAGCGCCGGGTCAGACGGTACCCAGTGCCGGCCGGGCCCGCTGGCGCTGCAACCCGTCGAGAACTGGCCCGTGGCCTGGAGCGGCTGGGCGCCTGGACCCGTTCCACACGTTGCTCCCGGCGCGCTCGTATCCCAGGGCGGGAACACCAGGCTTCCCAGCGGGTCCGCGATCGGTGAAGCGCCCTCGTCGAGGACGCCGGTGATCTGGCTGCCGTCCCCGCGACAGCTGCCATGCACGTTGATCTTCGGCGAAATCAGCCTCACCGTCGAGCCGTCAAGCCGCAACGCTCCTTCCCCGTTGTTGCAGGCGTCGTCGGCAACTCTGCCCTGATTGCACTCCGAGTTGATCTGGACGTACCCTCCCGGCCCGGTGTAGCCGGAGACCGGCTCGATCTGGATCCTGGCGCTGCCATGCAGCCTGGCGGTCTCGCAGTCGGTCGGGTTCAAGGCGACGAGCGAATGGGTGTTTGTGTTCCCGCGTTGCCGAGCGGCAACCGCATCCGTCATGACCGATAAGGTGCCAAAGCCCAGAAGGCGGCCGAAGAAGGTATCGCGCTCTCGGGTGAGGACGACCTGCACCATGCCAGAAACCCCCTGAAAGTCGGGAGCCCGAGCATCCGGAGGGAAGAGGACCTCCAGCAACCCGCCGTGTGGATCGTTGGCCGGGACGCAGCCCGTGCCACCAGGGATCATGTCGTCGCTCGTCGCTGCTGCGAAGAAGCCGTTCTGGCGGGCGTAGTGGCACGCGGCGGCCTCGGCCATTGGCCAGTTGATGGTCTGGCCGGTAATGTCGTCGATAAACCGGGCGGCCGCCACCGCACCGGGGTCGACTGCGTTCTGCTCCTGCCGACGCAGGAGAACCCCAAACCCGAGGTCGACGACCAGCGCGGCGATCCCCAGCAGGACAACGAGCGCCGCCGCGGTGATCACCAGGATCTGTCCCCTCGGCTCTACGCGGCGCATGACCTGGGGCTCCTCATTGCTGGTACTGCATGGTTTCGGTAATGACCGCCCGCAGGGTGACGGTTTCCGGGATGAGCAGGAATCCGGCGCCCGGCGGCGTCCAGTTGAAACAGGCAAACACTGTAACTTCGTTGGCGATCACCGAGTTGAATGCGGCCATGCTGCTCGCCATATCGTTGGTCGCGGACGTCAGCGGCATCGGAGCCGTGCACTGGATCTGCTCCGGATCAGTCCGGGGGTCGATGTCCGTGATCGTGCCTCCACTGTCAGATGGAATGGTGCAGTAGCGGAAGGGGTTGGGCGCGTAAGGGGGGTTGAGATCGGCTGGTGGGGCGTCGTAGTCGGTGAAGGTTCCGTAGGCATCGGTCACCCAGTAGCCAGACCAGCAGGCTGAGAACTGGATGCCCGCGGGTGGCAGGCCGAAGGCGCGCTCGCGGGCGAATGCGGTCATTATTGGCCAGCGTCTTTCGGGCGGGTCGCAGCGGTAATTGAAGCCTCCTGGCAGCGGGTCCGGAGGCAGGTTGGACACGGTCGGGCACTGTGCGGTGGCACTGTGGATGGCCGCGTATCGGGCCGCCTCGCGAGCCACGTTCGTGAGCTCCTGCTGGTAGAAGACCCCGATCCCCAGCACGATGATGCCGATCAGGACCATGAAGAACAGTGGTGCGGCGAGTGCCAACTCCACGATCGTCTGTCCTCGCTCGTTTTTCAGCACAGGGAGACATCTCCCGGTGGACAGTCGAGCGCGAAAACGCGCTCGCGCTGGATCCACACCTCGCCCAGGTCCAGGCCCACATTGCCGGGCAGCGTGAAGTGCAGGTTGAACAGGGTAGTGAACTGGTAGCAGACCCGGACCTCGACCGAATGGCTGGCGGCGAAACCTCCCGACGTGTTCAGCATTGTCGGGGCCATGTGCGTGCACTGCGCCGGGATGGTGGAAGCGAATCCCGCTATGGGCGCACTGCATAGGGGATCACCATACGGACCGGCGTCGTCGAAATCGTCGTGGACGCAAACCTGCACGAGTGGCATGCTCGGGCAGGTCCGATCGGCTGAATTGAAGGTGGTATTCGGCAGCACGCTCAACTCCGAGCACGCGACCTTGGCGATCTGCTCGTGGAGGGCGGTGTAGTAGGAATTGAATTCAGCCGGATAAAGCACGGGATCAGGTGGCTTGTTGCGGAGTCGCTGGATGGCGCCGATCTCGGCCGCATTGCGGGCCGACGCTTCCGTGGAGATGCTGGCCGCAAAGACGCGTCCGAAGTCGGCGACAGCAAGCAGCAGCACCAGCAGGATGGGCAGCACCAGCGCGAACTCCGCGAGTGTTTGCCCCCCTGGGTGTTCAGTTCTGCCTCGTGCTGCTCGGACGATCATCGCTCTCCCCGCCGATCGTCTGACCGCGCAGCGCTGAATTCCCTGGGCTGACTTTAGTACCGTCGCTGCACAGTACGATCGGCGGGCACGGAGTGTAGACCCGCCACGCTTGCAGGCAACCTTACAGAACCGGCCCTAACTCAACCCCCGGCGCGCGCGCGCACCACTTTCGGATGGTCATTCCGCCATGGAACAAGTGCTCGTCCTCCCCCGCGATTCGGTTCCTGGAGGCTGCGACTTCCTTGGCGTGAGCCCGATCGGGGACGAAGAGCTGGACGACCTGCGCCGGGCGCTGACGACTGACGGCCGCTGGCTCGACCGCGTGGTTGCCGAGCAGGACTCGTCCCACAAGCAGCTGATCCCGTACGTGGTGGTGCGGGATGCCGACAGAGTCTTCCTGATGGAGCGCACCGATGCCGGCGCCGATCCCCGCCTCCATCGACGGGCGACGATCGGGGTGGGCGGGCACCTCAACCCGGTCGACGACGGCCCTGACCCGCTGGGGTCGGGGCTCCGGCGTGAGTGGGGAGAGGAGCTCCGGGCGGACTGGGAGCCCGAGTTCGTGCCCATCGGCCTGCTCAACGACGACCGCAACCATGTGGGCTCGGTCCACCTGGGGGTCGTCTTCGAGGTGCAGGCAGGGGGACGCCGGATCGACGTCCGCGAGCGGGACAAGCTGTCAGGCCGCATGGCATCCCTCGGCGAGGTGCGAGGAGCATGGGACCGTCTGGAGACCTGGTCCCAGCTGGTCGCCGAAGCATTGTGGGGTCGCCGGCCCGGCTGAATGGCAGCCCGCCGAGTCGAGCCTATACTCGATCCGTGGCGCTGCGACGAGCCGGCCTGGTTGCCCTGCTCCTGCTGGGCATTGCCGGGGCGGTTTCAGCCGGGGATGCACCGGTCGCCGAGGTGGAGCTCACCGGGGTCATCGACCAGGTCAACGCCTCGTACATCGAGGAGGCGGTCGAAGCGGCCGCCGCGGCCGGGGCCGTGGCCATCCTGATCAGGGTCGACTCCCCGGGGGGCGAGCTGACGAGCACCGACCGGATCGTCAAGGCCATCCTGAACAGCCCCATCCCCGTCGTCACATGGGTCAGCCCGTCCGGCGGCCAGGCGGCCTCCGCGGCGACGTTCATCACCCTCGCCGGCGACGTGGCGGCCATGGCGCCGCTGACCACCATCGGCGCCGCCTCGGTGGTCGGATCAGGAGGCGAGGACCTGCCCGAGACGCTGGCCGCCAAGATCACCAACGACCTGGTGGCCGAGATCCGGGACCTGGCCGCGTCCCATGGTCGTAATGCGGACTGGGCGGAGTCCGCGGTCCGCGAGGCGGCCAGCATCGGCGCCGACGATGCGGTTGCCCTCGAGCCCCCGGTGGTCGACGCCGTCGTTACGACGACGGAGGAGCTGTTCGCGGCCATCGACACCGGGGAGCGCGACGACGGCTACGCCTACCAGTTCGACGGCGCCCCGCTGCCGGCCCTGTCCGGCCGCGAGCTGTTGCCGATCAGCATGAACGTGGGCCAGGAGCTTCTCCACGTGCTGAGCGATCCGAACATCGCGTTCCTGCTCTTCACGATCGGCTTCTACGGGATCCTGGCCGAGCTGTTCCACCCGAACTTCTTCTCCGGCATCGTGGGTGCCATCGCCATCGTGCTGGCCTTCATCGGCTCCAACAGCCTGCCTCTCAACCTGGGCGGCTTGGTGCTGGTCCTCATCGGGCTTGGCCTGTTCGCGCTGGAGCTCGTGATCACCTCGCACGGTCTGCTGGCTGCGGGCGGGGCGATTGCGTTCGTGTTCGGCGCCTTCGCGCTGTACACCGGGGTGGATGGCACCGACGCCATCCAGATCGAGCTGAACCCGATCTTCATCGTGCTGCCGCTGGTGGTCGCCGCCGGATTCATCATCCTGGTCGCCCGCGGCATGGTCGAGATTCGCCGACGCCCCGCGCCGACTCAGCCCATGCTGGCGCTGGTCGGGGTGGCGGGCACGGCCCAGACCCCGATCGCCCCCACCGGCATTGCGTCGGCAGCCGGCGAAACCTGGACCGCACGCAGTCGGCTGGGATCCATCCGGCCGGGCGAGGCGTTGCGGGTGGTCGGGGTCAATGGATTGGAACTCATCGTCGAGCCCGCCTCCCCCACGGCGGACCGACCAACCGAGGAGGACTGACCGATGGAATCCATCATCCCCATCATCGTCGTGGTCGTCGCGCTGGCCGTTGTGCTGTGGCTGCTCTACAGCGCCATCCACATCGTGCGCGAGTACGAGCGGTTGGTCGTGTTCTTCTTGGGCCGGCTGCAGGGGGCCCAGGGCCCGGGGCTGGTGCTGCTGATCCCGGTCATCCAGCAATCGGTCAAGGTCGATCTGCGTGAGCGTTTCCTGGAGATTCCGCAGCAGAGCTGCATCACCAAGGACAACGCGCCGATCAGCATCGATTTCTTGGTCTATTCAAAAGTCTTCGAGCCGGAGACCACCGTGACCCAGGTGGTGGACTTCACGGGCGCCTCACAGGCGCTGGCTGCGACGACCCTGCGGGCGGTGATCGGCGACATCCCCCTCGACGACGTGCTGGCCAAGCGCGAGGACATCAACAGCATCCTGCGCACCAAGCTCGATGAGGTGACCCACCGCTGGGGGGTGAAGATCACCAGCGTGGAGATCCGCGAGATCGTCCCCCCACGCGACATCCAGGACGCCATGAACCGCCAGATGAGCGCGGAGCGCGGCCGGCGCGCGATCATCACCGAGTCGGAGGGCACCCGCCAGGCCTCGATCAACGTGGCCGAGGGGGACAAGCAGAGCACGATCCTGCGGGCCGAGGGTGACAAGCAGAGCGCGATCCTGCGAGCGGAGGGGGAGCGGCAGGCCCAGGCCCTGCGGGCCGAGGGCTACGGCACGGCTCTGACCACGATCTTCGGCGCGGCCAGCGGGGTTGACGAGAAGACGATGCAGATCCAGTACCTCGAGGTGCTCAAGGCCCTGGCCACATCGGAGAGCAAGACCTGGGTCGTGCCCATGGAGGTGACCGAGCTGACCCGGCGGATCGGTGCCACCCTCGGCGGCGGGTCGGGGGGCGGCTGATCCGCCGAGGCGTCTCGATGCGGCCGCGAAGCCTGCTGGCCTGGCTGGGCGGGCTCGGCTCGGCGCTGGCTGCCGGCTACCTCGGGTACCTGGGGTTCGTCGGTTCGCGCCGGGTCGTGACCCCGACCCTGCATGCCCTGGACGAGACCGAAGGTCTGCCCGGGTCGCCGGCGGAGCTAGGCCTCCCGCATGAGGCCGTTCGCTTCACGACCGACGACGGGGTGACGCTCGACGGCTGGCTCATACCTGCCGCCCGCGAAACCCGGGCCGCGGTGATTCTCCTCCACGGCTTCTCGTGGCATCGCGTCCCGTGGCTGTCGTTCTTCGTTCCCTGGTTGCGGGCCCGATACAACGTCCTGCAGTTCGACTTCCGCGGGCACGGGGCGTCGGATCGAGCGGCGATCACGTTGGGGACCACCGAGCGACGGGATGTCGCCGCAGCGGTCCGGCTGCTCGAGGGACGCGGATTCGGTCCGATCGCCCTATACGGCGTCAGCATGGGCGGCGCGACGGCCATCATTGCCGCCCCCGAGCTGCCGGTGGCGGCCGTCATCGCCGACGCGGCCTATGCCGATATCCGGCACCCGATCGCCAACCGCATGCGCGAGCAACGGTTGCCACTGCCCGGCCTCGGCTCACGGCTGATCATCATCGGGGCCGCCCTGCGTGCCCGGACGCGACTCATCTCGCCCATCGACCGCGTGGCTGCGATCGCACCACGCGGACTGCTGCTCATTGCCCCCCGTCAGGATCGGCTCGTCAACTGGCGGCAATCGGTGCGCCTGTATGAGTCCGCCGGGGAACCGAAGGAGCTGTTCGTGGTGGACGGGGCCGAGCACGGTGAAGCGCGGGCGGTGGGTGGCGAGGCCTACGAGCGGCGGGTGCTGACGTTCCTCGAGCGGTATCTGGAGCCGCAAACGTCTCGCGCCCAGGCCAAGGAGCGAACGGGCAGCCGACTATAATCCGCGCCACCCGGGCCGGGCGGACCTGCCGGACCGGCCGGGCTCGCCCGAGGGTCCATGGCCGTCAAGGTCCTGGTCGTCGACGACGACCTCAACATCCAGCGCGTCCTGAGCTTCACCCTCAAGCAGGAGGGCTTCGAGGTCCTGCTCGCCGGAGACGGCGAGAGCGGCGTCGCGACCGCCGCCCAGCAGTCGCCGGATCTGATCCTCATGGACGCGGCGCTGCCAGGCATCGACGGCTACCAGGCCATCATCCAGATCCGCGCCGCCGAGACTGCCGGCCGCCGCGTCCCGATCCTGCTGCTCACCGCGGAGGCCGACATCGGGCAGCGGGTCAAGGGCCTGCGCGCGGGTGCCGACGACGACATCGTCAAGCCGTTCCATCCGGCCGAGCTGATGGCCCGCATCCGGGCCCTGCTGGCCCGCAGCGGGCTGAGCGGCACGCGCCCGGATTCGGCCCAGGCCACCCTGCGACGGGTGATCGTGTTCTACGGCGCCAAGGGAGGCGTCGGCTGCACGACGTTGGCCATCAACACGGCCATCGCCCTGGCCGCCGAGCACAAGCGTCGCGTCGCGCTCGTGGATGCCAACCTCCAGTTCGGGGACCATCGGGTCTTCCTGGACCTGAAGCTCGACACCGCCTCGATCGTGAACGCCATCTCTGAGCCGGAGCTGGACGCCGACCTCCTGCGCCGCCTGGTGGTCTCTCATGCGTCTGGCGTGGACCTGCTGTTGGCGCCCACCGCCCCGGAGCAGGCCGACGTGGTGATGGAGAGTCATCGCAACTCGCCCGAGTCCCTGTCGCATCTGGTGGAGCTGATGCGGGGCATGTACGACTACACGGTCATCGACGCCAACCGCAGCCTGGACGACGTGACGATCCATCTGTTCGATGAGGCCGACGTCGTCTACGTGATCCTCACCGCCGACCTGTCGTGTTTGAAGAACGTCCAGCTGGTGCTCAAGACGATGACCGAGCTGGGGTATGCGCGGGACAAGGTCCAGCTCGTGCTGAACCGATCCAACGCATTCACTGGCATCAACATCGCGAACGCGGAAAGCGTGCTGGGCAGCCCCATCTCGCACAAGATCATCAACGAATACCGGGGCGCGATCGGGGCCTTGAACTCCGGGGCGCCGTTCATGGTCAGCCGGCCGGGCAGCCCGCTGGCCAGGGCGGTGAGCGACTTCGCGACGGCAGTCGACAAGGAGCTCTCGGTGGTCGAAGCCGAAGCCTGACAAGCCGCGTCGGGGCTTGACAAGGCACGCCTACAAGCCGCGTCGGGGCTGACAAGGCGGGCCTAAGCCGACGGTAATCCTGCCCCTTCCAGACTGCTCCCGCCGGTCGCCGTCGGATCAGGGAGGCGAGCAGGCGGCGTCCGGCATTTCGCATCCCGACGCTGCGCCTCCCGCGGGGTGGCCGGTGCTGGCGGAGACGGTGAGCGCGTCGCTTCGCGGAGTCCATGCGGTTCCGGTCCGGGTCGAGGTCGATGTCGCGTTCGGCCTGCCGGGCCTGACCATCGTCGGCTTGGCCGGAAGCGCCGTCCAGGAGGCCCGGGAGCGGGTGCGGAGCGCCGTCCGGAACAGCGGTTTCGAGGTGCCGGCCCGACGCATCACGGTCAACCTCGCCCCGGCGGACCTGCCCAAGGAAGGCACCGCCTACGACCTGGCCATCGGTGTCGGACTGTTGGCGGCCTCCGGCCAGCTCGACGCGGACCTCTCCGACACCGCTCTCCTGGCAGAGCTGGCCCTAGACGGGTCGCTGCGCCCGGTGGCAGGCACACTGGCCCTGGTCGCGGCGGTTCGCGACTCGGGCCGCCGGGCGGCTGTGGTGGCCAACGACGACCTCGTCGAGGCGGCCGCTGTCCCCGGCATCGTGGTCTACGGTGCGGCGTCCCTCGGCGAGGCTGTCGCCCACCTGGCCGGCGTCCGAACGCTCCCGGCCGCCGATCCGACCCCGCTACCTGCCTGGCGGCCGGTCGGGCCTGGCGTCGACCTGCGCGACGTCATCGGCCAGTCGCTGGCGCGTCGCGCCCTGGAGCTCGCGTTGACCGGAGGCCACAACCTGGCGCTGGTCGGTCCGCCGGGAGTCGGCAAGACGCTTCTCCTGTCGGCCGTCCCCAGGCTGCTGCCGCCCCTGGACGACAACGAGGCGGTCGAGGTCAGCCGTATCTACTCCGTGGCCGGCCTGGTCGACCGTCGCGTGCCGCTCACCCGCATGCGCCCCGTTCGCGCCCCACACCACACCATCTCCGTCCAGGCGCTGGTGGGCGGAGGCGAGCGCATTCGCCCCGGGGAGGCCAGCCTGGCCCACCGCGGTGCCCTCGTCCTCGACGAGCTGCTCCAGTTCCGACCGGACGCCCTCGATGCGCTGCGCCAGCCGATTGAGGCGGGCGAAGTGACCATTGCCCGAGTCGAGGGCTCACTGCGCCTGCCGGCGCGCTTCATGCTGCTCGTCGCCTTCAACCCGTGCCCGTGCGGCTGGCTCGGATCCCGATCCCGGGCCTGCGACTGTGATCCGTCGATGGTCCAGCGCTACGAGCGCCGGCTCTCCGGACCGATGCGCGACCGGATCGACCTGTGGGTCGTGCTCGACGAGCCGCGTCGACTGCTGGCCGATGCCGATGCCGAATCGAGCGCGGTCGTGGCGGACCGCATCGGGGCCGCGTGGAACCGTCAACGAGCTCGTCAGGGCGGACCCAACGCCGCGCTCGGGCCCGGAGCTCTGGACCAGGAACACGGTTTTGGGCAGGACGCCCTCCGCTCGCTGACGGCCCTGGTACGCGCGCTTCGGCTGTCGCCTCGCCGCGTGCATCGTGCCGCCTGGCTGGCTCGCACGATCGCGGACCTAGCGGGCACAACCGCCGTCCAGCCAACCCATGTGGAGGAGGCGTTGCGATACCGCCCGCCGGTGACGCGGTGATCGCCCATGCGCCGAATCGAACGGCCGGCTGGACCGGTCTGCGGCTCGACCACCTGGACCCCGACGTCGAACGACCGTACTGGATCGTCACCTGCCAGCTGCCCGGCCTCGGCCCGGTGGCGGTTGCCCGCTTGCTGGCTGGATCCGGCAGCCTGCGTGCCGCGTGGCGCGACGGGGCCATCGATCGCGCCGTCGCGGAGCTGCCGGCCGACACGGGCCCCGCCGCCCTGGCGCTGACGCATGACATCCGTGCGCGGGGTGTGCGACGCCTGGCGGCCGAGATCACCGCGCAGGGTCGGCGACATGGCGCGACTCCGATCGCAGCGTTCGAGGCCCTCTACCCGCCCTCCCTGGCGCATCTCGATCCGCGGCCGCCACTGCTGTGGGCAGCAGGCGATCCCGCGGCCTGGCAGGTCCCCGGCGTGGCGGTGGTCGGGACGCGCCGCCCGAGCGGCTACGGCCGGGCCGCGGCCGAGGAAATCGGCGACGAGCTGGCCCGCGCGGGTGTGGCCGTCATCTCGGGTCTGGCAATCGGAATCGACGCCGTGGCACACGGGGCGGCGGTCGCGGCCGGCGGGCGGAGCGTGGCTGTCCTGCCGTCGCCGATCGACCGCCTCTACCCACCCATCCATCGCGAGCTCGCGGCCCGGATGCTCGCGTCCGGCGGCGCCCTGCTCAGTGAGCTGCCGCCCGGTCGGCCGCTCGGCCGGCCGGATTTCGCGCGCCGCAATCGGATCATCGCCGGCCTGGCCGAGGCCGTGGTCGTGGTCGAGGCCCCAGACCGATCCGGCGCCCTCCTGACCGCGGATGCTGCGATTGCCCTCGGGCGCGAGCTGTTTGCGGTTCCCGGACCCATGGACGCGGCCACCTCGCGCGGGACGAATCGACTCATCGCCGATCACCTTGCCACCCTCGTCACGTCGCCGGCCGCGCTCCTGCACATGGTCGGCCTCCGGCGCGGGCGGTTCCCGGTGAGCGTGCGGTCGCTTTCCGAGGCGGAGGGTCTGGTCCTGGCCGCCGTCATTCGTCGGGCTGCCTCGATCGAGGAATTGGTCGACCGGACTCGCCTGTCGACCTCGGCCCTGGCGGCAACCCTGACCATGCTGGAGGCCCGCGGGCTCGTGACGGCCTACGCCGGGGCCACCTTTCACCCCACACTGGCGGCCCGTCGCAGCGGCTGGGGACGCCGACCCGGTCACCGCGCGCACCAGGTCGGGGTTGGCGCTTGACGGGGGCATCGGGCTATACTCCGCGCCTTCCTACGACCCCCGGGCCGTCCGAAAGGCGGATCCGCCGGTCCGCAGGAGCGCTTGTCTATTGACCTCTCCGTCGACTCGGGTCGCGGGGGACTTCCGCCGGCTGGTCGCAGTGGGCACACCGCTGCTTCGTCACCGGTCCATCACCCATCTGGGCGTTGCCGTCACTGCGCTTGCGGTGGCGGTGGTCGTCGCCATCCCCACCGCCCCTCTCATCAAGGCCGGCCTGATCGCAGCGCCCCCCGTGGAATCGATCCTGCCCGCCAACGTCGGGGTCGGGGTCGCCAGCGCCGACGGGGTCGTACTCCATTTCCCGGGTCCCATGGACCGCGCCGCGGTCCGCACGGCGCTTCGCCTCGTCCCGCGCACGGACGTCAGCTTCCTCTGGAACTCCGATTCGACCACCCTGGCGTTGGTGCCCAGGCTCCGTTGGGCGACCGACCAGCGGTACGTCATCCAGGTGCCCGCCGGCACGGCTCTGGCCGATCGCCGCGCGCTGGCGGCTGACTGGCGGGCATCCTTCACCACCCAGACCGCCCCGCGGGTGATGAGCCTGGCCATCACGGAGGTGAGCGGGACCCCATCCGCGGATATCCCGACCGTGGTCCAAGAGGTCCTGGCCTCCGGCGGGGACCGGGATGCGGGTCTCAGCGCCGCCACCGACGACGTGGCGCCCGAGGCCAGCGCCGCCACGGGGATCGGTCTGACCTTCAGTGCCGCAATGGACCACTCCGCGACCGAGAACGCGTTCTGGATCACGCCCAGCGTGCCCGGCGCGTTCCAGTGGCAAGGGACGACGCTGTGGTTCGCGCCGGAGCAGCGTCTGGCGCCCGGCGTGCGGTATGCGATCAGCGTGGCCGGCGCCCGCGACGCGGATGGCATTCGGGTGGGCGGTGACACGAGCTTCTCGTTCGCCACGCGCCCGAACGCCCAGGCGATGACGGTCAGCCCGGCCATCTGGGCTAGCGGCGTGACCGAGCAGACAGTGACCATCGGGTTCAGTCAACCCATGGACCCCGATGCCACGGCCGCGGCCTTCTCTCTTTCCGACACCACCAGCGGCCAGCCGGTGATGGGCCAGGTCGCCTGGAGCGCGGACGCGCGGTCCCTGACCTTCAGCGCGGGAGGCGCTCTCACGGAAGGCCACGAGTTCGTCGCCAACCTGGGAGCCGGCGCGCGCGACGCGGATGGCAACCCGGTCAGCATCTCGTGGCAGTTCTCGACCGCCGCTCCCGCGCGCACGTACACGGCGTACACGCCGTACACGCCGTACACGCCGGTTCCGGCGACGCCAGGCAGCTCGGACATGGTCCAGTACGCGCTGAACCAGCTTAATTCCGCGCGTGCGTCCTATGGGTTCGCGCCCCTGACCCTGGATTCCGCCTTATCTGCGGTCGCCTACGGCCACGCCGCCGACATGCTGGCCAACGGCTATTTCAGCCACGACTCGCTGGACGGGACCACCTACAAGCAGCGGCTGACCAACGCGGGCATCTCGTACGGCTGGTCCGGCGAGAACGCGTGCTACCTGGGCTACGGCGGCGGCGTCCAGGCCACGCTCGACTGGTGCCACGCCGCGTTCTGGTCCGAGCCATACCCGGGCGGCGGGAACCACAAGGACAACATCCTGCACCCCAACTACCGCCGGGTCGGGATCGGGATCGCGACCGGCTCGAACAAGGTGATAGTGGTCTGGGACTTCACCGACTGATCGGAGACGGCCGGTAGGCGGTCGGTAAGCCGGCCAAAACGGGGGCTCACAGACCCGGTGCTACACTCGCCGACCGATGGCGGGACCCAAGACCACGGGCGGCGACCTCGTGATCGTCGAGTCGCCGGCCAAGGCGAAGACGATCGAGCGCTACCTGGGCGACGGCTACGGCGTGCTCGCCTCCTACGGTCATGTCCGGGATCTGCCCAAGCGCGGCCTGGGCGTAGATCTTGACAACGACTTCGCGCCTCGTTACGAGCCGCTGCCCGACCGGAAGGACGAGCTCAAACGCCTGACCGATGCGGCCCGCTCGGCGGGCCGGGTGTGGCTGGCCACCGACCTCGACCGCGAAGGCGAGTCCATCGCCTGGCACATCGCCGAGCACGCCGGCCTGTCGGAGGATCGCATTCGTCGGGTGACGTTCAGCGAGATCACGCGTTCGGCCATCGAGAAGGCCTTCGCCAGCCCCCGGGAGCTGAACCGAGACCTGGTTGACGCCCAGCAGGCGCGGCGGATCATCGATCGGCTGGTGGGGTACAAGCTGAGCCCGCTGGTAGCCAGCAAGATCCGGCGCGGCCTGACCGCCGGCCGGGTCCAGAGCGTGGCGGTGCGGATCGTGGTCGACCGCGAACGGGAGATCCAGGCGTTCATCGCCGTCGAGTACTGGTCCATCGCGGCCGATCTCCGTCGCGGGGAGGCCGGCATCGCATTCCGGGTGGGGCTGACCCGGATCGACGGCCAGAAGGCCAAGATCAGCTCCCAGGACGAGGCCGACGAGCACCTCGCCGCGCTGCGCGACGCCCGCTATCGGGTCTCGGACGTGACCCGCAGCCAGCGGCGCCAGGGTCCGCCGCCCCCGTTCACGACCAGCACGCTGCAACAGGAAGCCTCGCGCAAGCTCGGCTTCTCCGCCAGGCGGACGATGGCGGCGGCGCAGGCCCTGTATGAAGGCATCGCCCTGCCGGGCGGCCAGGAGGGCCTGATCACCTACATGCGCACCGATTCGGTTTCCATGGCCGCCGGGGCAGTGGCCGAGGCGCGCGACGTCATCGGGAGCCGCTATGGCGCCGCCTTCGTCCCCGAGCGGCCGAACGCGTTCCGCACCCGGACCCGCGGCGCGCAGGAGGCGCACGAGGCGGTCCGGCCCTCGAGCTTCGCGCGCACACCCGAATCGGTCCAGGGCGCGCTCAAGCCGGATCAGTTCCGGCTATATGACCTCATCTGGCGCCGGGCCATCGCCAGCCAGATGGCCGCCGCGCTGTTCGACCAGGTTGGGGTGGATGTCGAAGCCGGCCGCTACCTGCTGCATGCGGGGACCCGGCGCCGGGTGTTCGACGGGTACCAGGCGGTGTACATCGAAGGTCGGGACGACGAGGATGAGGAGGCCGCCACGCGACTGCCGGAGCTTGCGGTCGGCGAGGCGCTGGACCTGGTGGACCTGGCTGCGGAGCAGCACTTCACTGAGCCGCCGCCCCGGTACAGCGAGGCGACACTGATTCGGGCCCTGGAGGAGCATGGCATCGGTCGACCATCGACCTATGCGCCGACGATGGAGGTCATCCGGGCGAGGGGATACGTGACGCTCGAGGACCGGCGCCTGCACCCGACCGAGGAGGCGTTCCTCCTGACGGACCTGCTGACCGGGCATTTCGCCGACGTCGTCGATCCGGCGTTCACCGCCCGCATGGAGACCCAGCTGGACGAGGTGGCAAGCGGCCGACGTGAGTGGGTTCCCATGGTGCGCGCGTTCTGGGAGCCCTTTGCCGAGCAGGTCGAACGCGGCAAGGTCGCCATCCCCAAGCAGGTCGAGGAGACCGACATCATCTGCCCGATTTCGGGCCACCCGATGCTGAAGCGGCTGGGCCGCAACGGGTGGTTCCTCGGCTGCAGCGGTTACCCCGAGTGCAAGCACACGATGCCGATCCCCGGCGAGACCGATCCGGCCATGGACCTGCCCGGTGTCGGCGAGACGTGCCCCGAGTGCGGCGAGGGGACCCTGACTCCGAAACGGGGCAAATTCGGCCCGTTCGTCGCGTGCAGCCGCTACCCCGACTGCCGCTACGTTCACCGTCCGGCAGCGGCCGCCGGCGGCGACGCGGATCCAGCCCATCCCGCGCCGGACCTCCCGGGCGCGGGCGAGACGTGTCCCGAGTGCGGTGAGGGCACCCTGACCCCGAAACGCGGACGGTACGGTCCGTTCCTGGGATGCAGCCGCTACCCCGACTGCCGGTACATCCATCGCGCGGCGTCGGCGGGCAAGGCCCGGCCTGGGGCGGGACGCCGGCGAACGACGCGGCGCGCCGCGGGGCGTCGGACCTCCGCCGGTGGTTGATCCGGCCGCGGCCGCTCCGCGCCAGGCCGACGCAGCCGTTGAGCGCTTCATCTCCCATCTCGCAACCCGCAACGCCGCCCCCGGCACGCTGACCGAATACCGTCGAAACGTCAGCGAGTTCGTCGCCTTCGTGGCGGCCCGGGGCGTCGATTGGCACGCACCCGACCGGGCTACCGTGCGCGCGTGGCTGGCTACCCTCGCCGAGCGGGAGCTATCGGCTTCCGCAGTTGGTTCCCGAGTCAGCGCAGTCCGAACCTTCTACCGCCATGCGGCCCGGCAGGGCTGGATCGAGGCCGATCCGCTGGCCGGCGTGCGGTCGCCCCGCCGACCCGGACGCCTCCCACGGGTGCTGACAGTTGACGAGGCCACCCGGCTCGTGGAGGCGCCCTCGCGCTGGACGGGAGACGGCCTGCCGGCCTCGAGCACCGCGACCCGCCGCAGGCAGGGGAATCGTGAGCTGGAGGCCTCTCTCCTCCGCCGGGACGCCGCCATCCTGGAACTGCTCTACGCCACCGGGATGCGCATCAGCGAGCTGTCGGGCCTGAGCCTGCCCGACGTCGACCTCGGTCGCCGGCGGCTGCGCGTGCTGGGCAAGGGCCGCAAGGAGCGCGACCTGATCTTCGGCCGGCCGGCGGCGGCGGCCCTGGGTGCCTACCTGATCGGAGCCCGACCGTACCTGGCGTCGCGCGCGCCGGCATCGGGCCTCTCCGGCGGCGCCGTGTTCCTCAACGCGGCGGGTGGCGCACTCACGGCGCGCGGAGCGCGCCTGGTGGTCGCCCGTTGGGTGGGCGCCAGCCAGGTCGGTGGCCGCACCTCTCCCCACACCTTGCGGCATTCATTCGCAACCCATCTCCTGGAGGGCGGGGCAGACCTGCGGACCGTCCAGGAGCTGCTGGGACACGCGTCGGCGCAGACCACGCAGATCTACACCCATCTCTCGGATGCTGCCCTGCGCGCCGCGTACCGCGCCTCGCACCCTCGATCAGAGAAGCTGCCCGCCGAGCCCTCGCATGACCGCTGACCGCCCATCGGATCTGAGCGGCGCCGCGAGCGTGGTCCTGCGCGCCAGCCTGGTGATGACGGCCGCGGCGGTTGTCAGCCGGGTGCTGGGATGGATCCGCCTGCTGGTCATCGGCGCCGAATTCGGTGCGTCGAGCGAGCTCGACGCCTACCTGGCCGCGTTCCGGATCCCGGATGCCATCTTCCAGCTCGTCGTGGCCGGCGCCCTGTCAGCGGCGCTCATCCCGGTGTATGCCGGTTATCGAGCCCGCGGCGAGGTGGATGAAGGGTGGGAGCTGGCCAGCAACGTCATCAACCTGGTGGTGCTCGCGCTCGCGGCCCTGAGCGCGGTCATGGCGGTCGGCGCTCCCTGGCTGGTGCCGATCATCGCGCCCGGCTTCGACGCCGAGACGACCGCGCTGACGGTTCGCCTGACTCAGATCATGCTCATCAGCCCCGTCTTCATCGGCCTGGGTGCCGTGGTCAGCGGCCTTCTGCAGACCCATGGCACGTTCGGTCCGACGTCGATTGCGCCACTGGTCTACAACCTGGCGATCATCGGGGCGGCCGTTTTCGTCGCGCCGGTGATGGGCGTGGAAGCGCTCGCGGCCGGGGTGGTCGTCGGCGCTGTCGGCCACCTGGTGATCCAGCTTCCCGCACTGCGCCGACTCGACCCCGCGTGGCGGCCGCGGATTGACCTGCGGCACCGGGGCGTGCGCCGCGTGTCGGTCCTGATGGCACCGCGGGTGTTCGGCCTGGCGGCGGGTCAGGTCAACCTGATCGTGAGCACCGCCCTGGCTTCAGGCCTGGCCGCAGGCAGCATCACCGCATTCACGTACGCCTTTCAGCTCAGTCAGCTGCCGGTCGGGATCATCGGCGTTTCGATCGCGGTGGCGCTGTTCCCAACCCTGTCGCGGGATGCGGCCTTGGGCCGCGCATCGGAGATCCGGCGACAGGTCAATGCCAGCCTGCGGGTCCTGTTCTTCGTCACCGCTCCGCTGGCTGCGCTCATGATCGTCCTGCACGGGCCGGTCGCCTCGGTCTTCTTCGAGTACGGGCTGTTCAGCGCCGAATCAGCCGATCGGACCGCATCCGCGCTGGCCTGGTTCGCGGTCGGCGTGCCGGCCCACGTCGTGGTCCACGTCTTGACCCGCGCCTTCTATGCGATGCAGGACACGCGCACACCGGTGGCCTGGGCGGTGGTGGCCGTGGTCGCCAACATTGGCCTGATGCTGTTGCTGGTTGGGCCGATGGGGGTCGAGGGCCTGGCGCTCGCGATTTCGATCAGCGCCACCGTGGAGGTCGTCGGCCTGCTGGCCGCGCTCCGCAGCCGGCTGGGCGGTCTGGATGGCCGCCTGCTGCTGGCGTCCTTCACGCGCTCGGGAGTGGCCACCCTGGTGGCTTCATTGGCCATGCTCGGGGCGTTCCTCGGCACCATCGCCGCCCTTCCCGGTCTCGAAGAGAACGGTGTTGGCCGGCTGGTTCTCCTCCTCGTTCCGGCAGGCATCGGTGGAACGGCCTACATCGCCGCCGGCCTCGTCCTTCGCGCGCCCGAGCTGACCACCCTGCGCTCCATCGCGGGCCGTCGACCCGCGGGCCCGTGACGTTCCGTCCCGCGGTCGAAGCCGATCAGGACGCCTGGCAGGGGCTGCTAGCGCGCGAACCGAGCGGAGATTTCCTGCATGACTGGGGATGGGCGGAGGTGGCTGCCCATGACGGGAACCCGCAGCGGCGCTATGTCGTGCTGGAAGGTGACACCCCGGTGGCGGCGGCGGCCGCCCAGGTACGCCGGCTGGCGCTCGGACGGAGCTTCTGGTACGTGCCTCACGGGCCCGTCACCGACTACGCCCATCCGGCCGCCGCGGCGCGCATCCGTGTGTTGGTCGAGGGGCTGGTGGGCGAGGCCCGGGCCGACCACGCGGTCGCGCTCCGTCTGGAGCCGCGCATCGAAAGCGGGGCGCCGGAGGTCGCCATCCTTGACGAGATGGCGCACCGGGTCCCGGAACGCCTCCAGGTGGGCCAGACCCGGATTGTTGACCTGGCCGACGACGACGCCCTGCTGGCGGGTTTCGACGCGGACACCCGGTATGGGGTTCGTCGAGCCGCCCGTGAAGGGGTCGAGATCAGCATCGACACCGATCCGCAAGACCGATCCGCCGTGGAGCGACTCCACGAGCTGGTGCGCGCGACCCAGCGCCGCGCCGGCTTCCGGCTGCCGCCCGTGGAGCGCTACTGGACCGCCTGGCAGGCCCTGGCCGGCGCCGGACGTGCGTGCCTGGTCGAGGCGCGACGCGGGGGCGAGACCCTCGCCATGGGGATGCTGGTGATCGAGGGCGAGCAGTCGTTCTATCTGTTCGCCGGCTCGCGGCGGGAGTCACCCGGTGAGCCCAAGCACTACGCCTCCTATGCCGCCCAGTGGGCCATGATGCGCGAGGCGCGCTCACGTAGTGCCCGCCGTCACGACCTGTGGGGCGTTGAACCGGCCGGTGCCGGACCAGACCATCCGTGGTACGGCGTGGGACTGTTCAAGAAGGGATTCGGGGGTCGTGGCGTGACCTGGGCCGGGAGCTGGGAGATCGTGGTCGACCCGCTTGCCTACCGCCTGCGGGCCGCCGCGTCTCGCTTTCGGCGGCGCACGCCGCAGGACGTCCCGTGACCGAGCGCGGCATCGGCCTCGGCGCCCTGGCCGACGCGGTGGATCCCGAGCGGGTGATCGGCGTGCCAGCCGGGGAGATCACCGGCCTGACTGCGCACAGTGCCGAGGTCGAGCCCGGTTCGGTGTTCTTCGCCATCCCCGGGGGGACGCACGACGGCTGGACCTTCGTCACGGAGGCCGCCTCGCGCGGCGCGGTGGCGGTCGTGGCCGAGCGCGAGACGGCCGGCCTGGTCATTCCGCAGCTGATCGTGGCGAATGTCCGCCACGCGGTGGCGGACGCGGCCGACGCATGGTACGGACGGCCGTCCGCGCACCTGCGGGTGTACGGCATAACCGGCACCGACGGAAAGTCGACAACCGCGTTCCTCTCCGTGGGCATCCTGCTGGCCGCCGGCCGCCGACCGGGCCTGGTGGGGACGGTAGACACCCGGGTCGGTGACCAGCAGAAGGCCTCGACCAGCCGGACCACGACGCCGGAAGCCCTCGAGCTGCAGCGCCTGCTGGCCGACATGGTCGAGGCCGGCAATGACAGCGTGGTGATCGAAGCCACCTCGCATGGGCTGGCCCAGGCGCGGGTCCGCAACTGCCGCTTCGCGGTGGGCGTCGTGACGACCATCACCAGCGAGCACCTCGAGTTCCACCGCACGCTGGATGCGTATCGGGCCGCCAAGGCCATCCTGGTCGAGGAGGCGCCGGTGGCGGTGCTGAACCGCGACGACGACGCGTTTGAATACCTGCAGGATCGGGCGGCGGGCGCCGTGATCAGCTACGGCATCGACGCCGAGGCGGACATCCGCGCCACGGCCCTCGACCTCGGACCGCATGGCAGCCGGTTCCACGTGACGGGGTCCCGCTGGTCGGGCCCGGTGACGATCCAGCTTCCCGGTCGCTTCAACGTCAGCAATGCCCTGGCCGCCCTCGGGCTGGCCCAGGCCGAGGACATTGACCTCGAGCAGGCCGCGGCCGCCCTGGCCGAGGTTCGCGGCGTCCCGGGCCGCATGGAGCGGATCGACATCGGCCAGCCCTTCGGGGTGATCGTCGACTACGCCCACACCGCCGATTCGCTGGCCAAAGTCCTGCGCGCGCTGCGGCCGCTGACGGCTGGGCGCCTGATCGCGGTATTCGGGTCAGCCGGCGATCGTGACCGCACCAAGCGATCGACGATGGGCCGTGTCGCCGGCGAGCTGGCTGACCTGGTGGTGGTCACCGACGAGGACCCGCGCAGCGAGTCGCCGTGGGAGATCAACGAGGAGATCGCGCAAGGCGCCCGCGACGCCGGGGCGCAGGAGCGCGAAACGCTGTGGATCATTGACGACCGCCGCTCGGCCATCGCCCATGCGCTGCGAATGGCGCAGGCCGGCGACATGGTGCTGCTGGCCGGCAAGGGGCACGAGCCGAGCATCATCTACGGCGACGACCGGCGCTGGTGGGACGAGCGCGAAGTGGCGCGCCAGGAGCTGCGCGGGATCGGATTCGGGACCGATGAGCCACCCGCCGCCTGATCCGAACCGGCTGCGGGCCTGGCAGGTGACCGACGCGAAGGCGTGGGACGCCTTCGTCGAGGCCGCCGACCATCGAGCCTTCCCCCAGCTATGGGGCTGGGGCGAGCTGCGTCGTGAAGCGGGATGGCGCCCGCTTCGCCTGGCCGTGGGCCATGTTCCCGACCAGCCGCTGGCCGGCGTCCAGCTCCTGCTGCGCCGGGTGCCGCTCACCGGGTGGTCGTTGGCGTATGCCCCTCGGGGGCCTATTGGCGCCCTCGATGAACCGGCCACCCGCGACGCGCTTGTGGCCGGGCTGCGGGCCCTCGGTGACGAGGAGCGCATCGGCCGGGTTCGGGCTGATCCCGAGGTGACCCACGTCGATCCCTACGGCGCGGCCCTCCTGGCCGCGCCGTGGCGGGAAGCGCCCAAGGTCCAACCGCCCACCACTCGCCTCATCAACCTGACCCAGCCGTCGGACGAGCTGTGGTCGGCGCTGGCCCGCAAGCACCGCCAGTACGTCTCCAAGGCCGGCCGCGAGGGCGTGACCATCGAGCAGCTCGAACCGGATTCGGACCCATTAGCGACCGCGGCCGGATTGGCGGACTTCGACCGCATCTACCGCCTGACCGGTGACCGGGCCGGTTTCGCGGTCCGCGTTCCGGACTATTACCAGCGGGTGTGGGCCGCGTTCGCCCCGCAACGCCGCGCGCGGCTGTTCTTCGCCACGGCCGACGGGGAGCGGGTGGCCACGCTCCTCCACATGGTGTGTGGCGACCGAGTGGCCGAGGTGTACGGCGGGATGACCGAACGCGGCGCCGCTACGCGGGCCAACTACCTGCTGAAGTGGGAGGCCATTCGCGCCCTCCAGGCCGAGGGTCTGCGCACCTACGACCTGTGGGGCCTCGCCACCGGCGGGATCCGCAAGTTCAAGGAGGGCTACGGCGGGACGGAGGTCACCTGGGTCGGGGCCCGCGATCTGGCCCTCAGCCGCCTCGGCGATACGGTGCTCGGCGTGGCCCTCGCCGGCTACCAGGCCCGCCAGCGACTGCGGTCCGTGGGCCGTCGGTCAGCGTCTCCGGCCCCAACTCCCGACTGACCGTACCGGGCCACCGCAAGGCCCGTGCTAGGATCGAAATGACCATGGACCTGGCCCGTCTCCGCGCCGCGCCGGCCGCCGTCGTCCAGCGCATCACGCGGGCCGGCGAGCCGGCCGCTGCACCCGGACCCACCTTGAGCGACCTCATCGCCGAGGCGCGGCGACATCGGCCCACCATCAACGTGGCCCTGATCGAGCGCGCCCACGAGGTGGCCAGCGCCGCCCACGAGGGGCAGTTGCGGGCATCGGGCGAGCCGTACATCACCCATCCCACCGCGGTGGCGTATGAATTGGCGACACTCCAGATGGACGCCGAGACCCTGGCCGCCGGGCTCCTCCACGACGTGCCCGAGGACACCGCCTATCCGTTGACCGATATCGAAAAGCGCTTCGGCCGCGAGGTCGCGCGCCTGGTTGACGGCGTGACCAAGCTGTCGAAATTCGGCAGCGCCCGGTCCACCGAGGAGCAGCAGGCCGAGAACATCCGGAAGATGTTCATGGCCATGGCCGAGGACGCGCGAGTGGTCATCATCAAGCTCGCCGACCGGCTCCACAACATGCGCACCCTTGAGTTCCTGGCGCCGGACAAGCAGGAGCGGATCGCGCGCCAGACCATGGAGATCTACGCCCCGCTGGCCCATCGGCTTGGGATGTGGCAGGTCAAGTGGGAGCTGGAGGACCTGTCGTTCAAGGTCCTCGACACGGACACCTACGCCCGGCTGGCGGGGATGCTGGCCGACAGTCGCAAAACGCGCGAGACGTTCATCAACCGTTCGATCTCCATCCTCCGCAAGGAGCTGGGGGCGGTGGGCATCCAGGCCGAGATCAGCGGCCGCCCCAAGCACATCTACAGCATCGTCAAGAAGATGGAGCGCAAGGGGGCCGAGTTCCACGAGATCTACGACCTCCACGCCATCCGGGTCCTGGTCGACGACGTGAAGGACACCTACGGCGCGCTCGGCGTGGTGCATGCCATCTGGCGCCCGATCCCGGGCCAGTTCGACGACTACATCGCGATGCCCAAGGCCAACCTGTACCAGTCGCTGCACACCGCGGTCATCGGCCCCGATGCCAAACCGCTCGAAGTGCAGATCCGGACCCGCCAGATGCACGAGGTGGCCGAGGCCGGGATCGCCGCCCACTGGCGCTACAAGGAGGGCAGCCGCGCCGATCGGCGCTACGACGAAAAGCTGGCCTGGGTCCGCCAGCTGATGGAGTGGCAGCGTGAGGTGGCCGACGCCACCGAATTCGTGGAAGGCCTCAAGCTCGACGTCTTCCAGGACCAGGTCTTCGTGTTCACCCCCAAGGGCGACGTCAAAGACCTGCCGGCTGGCGCCACCCCGCTCGACTTCGCCTATCGGATCCATACCGATGTCGGGCACCGGACCATCGGGGCCAAGGTCAACAACCGGCTGGTGCCGCTCGATTACCGGCTCCGCAACGGCGACATCGTGGACATCGTGACCACCAAGGCGTCTCACGGCCCATCCCGCGACTGGCTGGCCATCGTCCAGACCAACCAGGCCCGCGAAAAGATCCGCCAGTGGTTCAAGCGCCAGCAGCGCGACGAGAACATCGCCCAGGGGCGCGAGCTGCTCGACCGCGAGCTGCGTCGGCTGGCGCACGAGACGCTGGCATCGGTGGACAACGCCCGACTGACCGAAATCGCCGCTCAGCTCCATTTCCGCGAGCTGGACGACTTCTACGCCGCCATCGGCTACGGCGCGGTCAGCTCAGCGGCGGTCGTCAGCCGGCTGGGCATCCACGATGACGTCGAAATCACCCTCCCCGAGGTCGCCCCGCCGGCCGCGCCGAGCATCGCCGGGGTGCGGGTCAAGGGGGTGGGGGACCTGCTCGTCCGGTTCGCGAACTGCTGCAGCCCGATCCCCGGCGACGAGATCTCCGGCTACGTCACCCGCGGCAAGGGCGTGACCGTCCATCGCGCGACGTGTCCCAGCGTCCTGTCTGAGAAGGACATCGAGCGCCTGATCGAGGTCGAGTGGGAGGTGGTCGCCCAGCAGACCTACCCGATCACGATCCGGATCGAGGGCCTGGACCGGCCCGGGCTCCTGAACGAGATCACGAATGTCGTGGCCGAGAACAAGGTGAACATCGTGGCCGCTTCTGTGAGCACCAACCCCGATGGCACGGCGACGATCACCCTCACCCTGAAGGTCACCTCCCTTCAGCAGCTGTCCAAGGTCCTGGTCCGGATCGAAAACGTGCGGGACGTGACCGGCGTTACCCGGGAGCAGCACTAGCCGGGTCGATCGGTTCCGCGGACGAGGGACCGCCCGCACGGCGGAGCGCGTCGCTGGCGCCCGTCAAGGCCAACCGGATGAGGGTGGCCGCCGATCCGAAGAGCAGGATGGCGAGGACCCACACCATCCATGGCGCGGTCAGGATCGACTCGAGCTCCGGGGTGAGCGTGAACGGGGTCGTCAGCACCAGGGCACGGAGCAAGGTGCCCGCGAACCCGATCGACAGCGAAACGTAGGCCGCCAGACTGCGGACGTCCACGGCAGCCAACGGAGCGGCCACGACGAAGGCCGGAAACAGGTAGCGCTCATGGACCCGGGTGGGGAGGAAGTAGAAGGCGAAGGCCAGCATCATCCCGACCGTCAGGACGATCACCAGGTCGTGCCCGCGACGCAGCGGCACCAGCGAGGCGACCAGCCCGATCACGAGAAGCAGGGCGCCGATCCCGACGTACGGGGCGTCGTTGATCTCGAAGCCGACTAGGACACCCCACACGTTGATGGCGTCGAGCGAGGTGTCGGGTTGAAAGGTGGCGGTGCCTGACAGGCGCTCCAGCCAGTGGATTGGGCTCAGGCCGAGGAATGCGCCGATGGTCAAGGCGGCGATGGCTCCGCCGGCCACGACCGCGGCGAGGGGCCACGCCTCGCGCCGTTGCCATAACCGCTGGCCGACGACCACCAGGACGGGGAGGACGACGAGGCCGAACTGAGGCTTGGCGAGACCCGCCACGATAGCCAGCCCGCCGGCCAGGGCAAACCGGTCCGCCGACAGGGCCACGAGGGCCAGCAGGAAGAACAGGCTGCCCGCGGCGTCCACTTGGCCCCAGACCGGCCCGGCCAGGATGAGCGCCGGGTTGAGCAGGTAGCAGCCGGCCGCCAACAGCCCCGGGCCCGATCCCGCTCGGCGGCTGACGACGACGAACAACGTCAGCCCGATGAGCAGGTCGAAGGGGATCGAGAGGCCCTTGATAGCGGTCGACAGATGTTCGCCGTCGAAGGCCAGACCGACGAGCCACAGAAACGGCAGCAGGGCCGGGTAGATGGACGAGTCGTGCTCGTAGAAGTGGCCTGGCCCGTAGAGGACCAGGTTTTCCGCCCAGCGGGCCATGACCAAGACGTCACCGAAATGGCCGGGCAGAGGCAGCGCAGCCAGGCGGAGGCCGAGCCCAACCAGGAGCAGGACGATCAGGGCCATCCCCGGCATCGGCACACGGTACCCGACCCGGGCGCGGGATCGGAGTCCGCCGGTAGACTGCGGTCATGCCTGCCATACGCGCCCCTCGCGGCACCCAGGACCGGCTCCCCGAGCATGCCGCCGCGTGGGAGCGTGCCGAGGCAGCTGGCGCTGAGCTGGCATCGCGATACGGGTTCGAGCGGATCGAAACGCCTCTCTTCGAGGCCACCGAGCTGTTCGTGCGCGGGCTCGGAGAGGGCAGCGACGCTGTGGCCAAAGAGATGTTCCGGGTGGGCGGCGCGGCCGGCAGCGACGAGGAGGAGCCGGCCTGGGCCTTGCGCCCGGAGCCGACCGCCGGCATCGTCCGAGCCTACCTGGAGCATGGGTTGCACGTTCGCCCTGGGCCGCTCCGGGTATGGATGATAGGCCCCATGTTCCGATACGACCGACCGCAGGCCGGGCGCTTCCGCCAGTTCACGCAGTGGGACGTGGAGGTCATCGGCGATCCCGGGCCAGCGGTGGACGCGGAGCTGATCGAGCTCGCGGGACGGTACTGCGCGCAGGTCGGCCTGGACGACGTCTTGGTCCATCTGAACTCGATTGGCGACGCCACCTGCCGACCCGGGTACCGGGCTGCGCTGGTCGAGTACTTCACCCCCCACCGGGAGGCACTCGGCGAGGACGGCCGCCGCCGGCTGGACACCAACCCGCTGCGGGTGCTGGATGACAAGAACCTCGATCGCGGCCTGGCGGCCGGCGCCCCGAAATCCATCGACCACCTATGTGACGCGTGTCAGGCCCACTTCGCCGGCGTCACCGGCCTCCTGGATCGGCTGGGAGTCGTGTACCAGATCGACCATCGTCTGGTCCGGGGCCTGGATTACTACACCCGAACCACGTTCGAGCTGTTCCCGGCCGGCCGAACCGGGAGCCAGGATGCCCTGGCCGGCGGCGGCCGCTACGACGGCCTGGTGGAGCTGCTGGGAGGCCCGCCCACGACGGGAATCGGCTTCGGCCTGGGACTGGATCGGGTCGTGCTCGCCATGGCCCAGCGTGGCGTTCCCGGCGAGCCCACGCCCGCCCTGGTGGCCGTGGTCGGCACCCAACCGGACGACGTCGCCGAACGGCTCCTGGTGGCGGGCGCCCTGCGCGAAGCGGGACTTCGTGTGCGCCCTGACGGATCGGACCGAAAGCTCGGACGCCAGCTGGAGGCGGCCGCCAAGGTCGGCGCTCGGTGGGCGGTCATCGTGGGCGAGGAGCTGACCCGGGGTGCGGTCGTGCTTCGCGATCTCGCCGATGGCAGCCAGCGCGAGATCGCGCTCGACCAGGTGGCGAGCGCCACGCGCGGCAGCTCCACCTCATGACGCCCCCATCCTTCCGGACCCATACCTGCGGGGAGCTGCGCGCCGCCCACATCGGGGAGCGAGTGACCCTGGCCGGCTGGGTCAATCGCCGTCGTGACCACGGCCACCTGACGTTCTTCGACCTGCGCGACCGCTACGGGATCACGCAGGTGGTGACCAACCTGGACGAGGCCCCCGATGCGCACCACGCGGGCGCCGACGCACGGGCGGAGTGGGTGATCCAGGTCGAGGGCGTCGTGCGCCAGCGCCCGGACGGCACGGCGAACCCGGAGCTTCCCAGCGGGGAGGTCGAGGTCGGGGTGGATCGTCTCAGCGTGCTGAACCCGTCCAAGGTGCCGCCGTTCTACATCAACGAGGAGCAACCCGGCCTCGACGAGTCCCTCCGGCTCACCTATCGGTACCTCGATCTGCGCCGGCCGCCGCTGCAGGCACGGATGCTGCTGCGCAGCCGGCTGGCATCGGCCGTCCGACGCCACCTCGAGGGTGCGGGATTCGTGGAGATCGAGACGCCGACCCTCATCCGTTCCACCCCCGAAGGGGCGCGGGACTTCGTGGTGCCCAGCCGCCTGCAGCCGGGAAAGATCTACGCTCTGCCGCAGTCGCCGCAGGTCCTCAAGCAGCTGCTGATGGTGGCCGGATACGACCGCTACTACCAGCTGGCGCATGCCTACCGCGATGAGGACTTTCGCGCCGATCGGGGGCCGGAGCACACCCAGATCGACATCGAGATGAGCTTCGTCCGCGAGGCCGACGTGATGGCCACGGTCGAGGAGATGGTGACCGCGGTCAGCGCAGCGGTGGTGCCGGACCGTCCCATCGCCCAGGTTCCGTTCCCGCGCCTGACCTACGCCGACGCCATCATCCGCTACGGGTCTGACAAGCCCGACGTCCGGCTCGGGATGGAGCTGGTGGACCTCGGCTCGGCCGTGGCGGGCACCGACCTTCGGGTGTTTACCGATGCCCTGGCTGCCGGCGGGGCGATCCGCGGCCTGGTCGCGCCCGGCTGCGCGGGGTTCTCACGCCGCCAGACCGATGAGCTGACCGATCTCGCCATCCGGCACGGCGCCGGTGGCCTGATCCACCTGGCGGTCGAGCCCGATGGCACCCTGAAAGGAGCGGTCGCCCGCCACCTGCCGCCGGCCACCGCGGAGCGGGTGATCGAGGCCAGTGGCGCAGTGCCGGGCGACCTCATCCTGGCGGTCGCCGACGCGGACGGCCGTCGGGGGGCCGAGGCCCTGGGGAGGGTCCGGGTGGACCTGGGGGCTCAGCTCGGCATCGGCCAGCCGGGCGTGCTGTCGTACGTGTGGGTCCACCGCTTCCCCATGTTCAAGTGGGATGCCGAGGGCAACCGCTGGGACGCGACCCACAACCCGTTCAGCGCCCCGGTCTGGGAGGAGGCCGACGACATGGAGCGCGACCCCGCGGCCATCCACGCGCAGCAGTACGACCTGGCCCTCAACGGCTGGGAGCTGGGCGGCGGCTCGATCCGGATCCACCGCCGCGACCTGCTGGAGCGGGCGTTCGCCCTGATGGGCCACACGATCGAGGGCATGCGCGACCAGTTCGGGGCGCTCCTCGACGCCCTCGAGTTCGGCGCGCCCCCGCACGGTGGGATCGCGATCGGGCTGGACCGATGGACCGCGCTGCTTGCCGACCAGGACAACATCCGTGAAGTGATGGCGTTCCCCAAGACACAGTCGGGGAGCGACCTCATGCTGGGCGCCCCGTCGCCCATCGCGGCCGAGCAACTCGCCGAGTTGGGGCTGCGGCTCGCCGATCAGTCGCCCGAGGGCTCGTAGCCGCCGCCGACGTGGCGCTCCGTCCCGCGCAGGGCCGGGTTGAAGATGCAGACCAGGCGGGCGCCGCCGGCGCTGCGCGCGGTGTGCCGGTCATGCTGGTCGAGGGCATAGACCCCACCCGGCCCTACCGCGAACTCCCGCCCGCTGGCTGCATCGGTGATCTCCATCCCACCCGACACGACGTAGCACGCCTCGAGGTGGTGCCGGTACTCGAGCTCCAACTCGAAGCCGGCCTGGATCACGACGTCGTTCAGGGAGTAGCCCATCCGGTCCGCCGCGGTCAGGATCCGTCGGCTCGTCCAGTCATCGCCCGACACTTCGTGTTCGGTGCCGCCCACGTCATCGGCTGATCGAATGATCATCGGTCTCTCCTCTGCGGTTGTTCGGCCGGCGCAGGCCGATTGTGGGCCGTCCGGATGGCTGGGGCATAATCGCCCACGACCATGGCCATCTACCTCGACCACGCCGCGACCACCGCTCTGCGGCCCGAGGTCCTCGAGGCCATGCTGCCCTACCTGACCGAGCACTTCGGCAATCCGTCCAGCCTGCATGCCGCCGGTCGGCGTGCCCGGCAGGGCCTCGACGAGGCGCGAGAGACCGTGGCCGGCGCGCTGGGCGCCAAGCCGCGGGAGATCGTGTTCACCTCCGGCGCGTCGGAGAACACGAGCCTGGCCATCAACGGGATCACGTGGGCGGCGAGCGCCCGCGGCCGTCATATGGTCACCACCGCGATCGAGCACCGGGCGGTCCTGAACACCTGCGCCGTCCTCGAGCGCCACGGGTTCGAGGTGACGTACCTGCCGGTGGACCGATACGGCCAGGTGGACCCGGACGCGGTGGCAAACGCGATCGGCCCGCACACCACCCTGGTCGCGATCGGGTATGCCAACAACGAGGTCGGGACCGTTCAGCCCATCGCCCAGATCGGCGCCATCTGCCGCGAGCGGAACGTCGCCCTGTACACCGATGCCACCCAGGCAGCGGCTTCGCTGCCGCTCGACGTGGACAGCCTCCAGGTCGACCTGCTGGGCATCGCGGCCCACAAGGTCGAAGGACCCAAGGGGGTGGGCGCGCTGTTCGTGCGCCAGGGAACGAACCTCATTCCCCAGCAGCAGGGCGGGTCGCAGGAGCGGCAACGGCGAGCGGGGACCGAGAACGTGGCCGGGGCCGTGGGACTGGGTGAGGCGCTGCGCCTGGCCCGTGGCGACGCTGAGCGACTGGCGGCCGAGAACGAGCGCCAGCGGGGGTTGCGCCAGCGACTTGCGCATCGTCTCGAGGGAATTCCCGACGGCGAGCTCACTGGCCACCCCGAGGCGCGATTGCCGAACAGCGTGAGCTGGGCCTTCCGCGGCGTGGAGGGCGGTGACCTGGTGGCGGCGCTCGACCTGGAGGGCGTCGCCGCGTCCACCGGCAGCGCCTGCACCTCGGGCAGCGCCGAGCCGAGCCACGTCCTGGCGGCCATGGGGGTGCCGTCAGATCTGATTCGCGGTTCGCTGCGCCTGAGCATGGGCCGCACCACCACCGCGGCCGAGGTCGATCGAGCGGCGGACCTGGTGGCCGCCGCTGTCCAGCGGGTACGCGCCGCGGCCCAGCCCGCTGCGGCCGATGCCGCGCCGGCCCCGGCGGGGGCCTGAGAGAGCACCGATGCCGCGGATTGTGGCCGCCATGAGCGGCGGCGTGGACTCCAGCGTGGCCGCGGCGCTGCTCGCCCGCGAGGCTGCGGCGGGGGGCGACGAGGTGGTCGGGGTCTGGATGCGCACCCACCCGGACCGAGGCGAGGGCTGGGAGCCGCGACGCGGCTGCTGCTCGACCGAGGCCGCGGACGACGCCCGCCGCGTCGCGCAGCGGATCGGCATCCCGTTCTTCATCCTCAACGTCGAACCCGAGTTCGGGGCCCAGGTCATCGACGCCTTCGCCGAGGCGTACCTCGGGGGGACCACACCCAACCCATGCCAGGCCTGCAACCAGAAGATCAAATTCGACCTCCTCGCTCGGCGCGCCGTGGGCGCCTACGGGGCGGATGGCGTGGCAACCGGGCATTACGCTCGCGTTGCGCGCAGCGACGGCCAGTGGCGGCTGCTGCGGGCCGTGGACGCGACCAAGGATCAGACCTACTTCCTGTGGAACCTCGGCCAGCGCCAGCTGGCTGCCACTCGCTTCCCGCTGGGGGAGATGACCAAGCCGCAGGTCCGACAGCTGGCGACCGAGATGGAGCTCCCCACCGCGGCCACCCCCGAGTCCCAGGAGATCTGCTTCGTCCCCGCCGGCGACTACCGGGCCCTGCTGGCCGAGCGCACGTCGTACGTCGGCGAGTCGGGGCCTATCGTGGACGGCGAGGGTCGCCGGCTCGGCACCCATACCGGATTCGCGCACTACACGGTTGGCCAGCGACGCGGGCTGGGGCTGACCGCCAGCGAGCCGCACTACGTGCGCGAGATCCGGCCTGAGACCAACGAGGTCGTGGTCGGGTCGCGAGACGACCTTTCCGTGCGCGGTTTCGTCGCCGACGCTCGCCATTTCGTGGCCGGAGCGGCGCCGGCCGAGCGATTCGAGGCCCAGGTCCGGATTCGGCATCGGGCGCCCGAGGTGAACTGCGAAGTGACGCTGGTCGGGTCGGAGCGGATGGTCGTGGAGACCGCCGAGCCGGTGTGGGCCGCAGCCCCCGGCCAGTCCGCCGTCCTGTACCTCGGCGACGAGTGCCTGGGCGGAGGCCGGATCGCTCGGGCCTGAGCCGTGGTGCCGTGGGCCATCTGGACCGTCCTGGTGGCCGCCATCAACCTAACCCTGTTCATCGCCATTCGGGGCCGCTGGGGCCGGCAAGCCCTCGTGCTGGCCCTGGCTGCGCTGGCCGGCACCGCGGCCGGCAACGCCGTTGCCGGCCTCGTCGGCTTCGACCTATTGGTGTTCGGCGAATTCCACCTGGCGGCGGCCATCATCGGCGCCCAGCTGGCGCTGGTGACGACCGCGGCGCTGGCGACACTGCTCTCGCCGGCGGGTGATCCGAGCCGGCGGCGCGACGGGTCCGGGCCGGGCCGGTAGAATCGGTGCCCAACGACGAAGTCCCTCATAGGAGCAAGGCACACGTCATGAATGATTCCGGTTTCGGAAGTTTCGTCGCCGGTCTGGTCATCGGTGGCCTGATCGGCGCGGCAGTCGGGCTGCTCCTGGCGCCCGAATCGGGCGAGGAGATGCGCGGTAAGGTCGGTGAGTTCGTCGATGAGCGGACGCGCGACCTGGGCGACGCGGTCAGCGAGGGCAAGGCGGCCGCCGAGCAGGCTCGCACGGCCATGCTGGCCGCGCTTCAGCGCGACACGACCGCCGAGGCCCCGGCCGAGGAGAGCGCCAGCTAGCTTCTACCGGTGACGTCAAACAGACGAGAGCCGGCCGGGGCCGGCTCTCGTCGCGCCTGAGCGGTTTCCTCATGCAATCCCTTCCGGCGGCGGAGATCCGCGAGCGCTTCCAGCGCTTCTTCGAGGCGCGCGGTCACACCCGGGTGCTGCCTGCCCCGCTGCTCGCACGCGACGATCCCACGCTGCTGTTCACGAACTCGGGGATGGTCCAGTTCAAGCGGGTCCTGACCGGGGAAGAGACCCGCGCCTACAAGCGAGCTGTCGACAGCCAGCCGTGCCTGCGGGTGGCCGGCAAGCACAACGACTTCGAGGAGGTGGGCCGCACACCCCGGCACCAGACCCTGTTCGAGATGCTCGGCAACTGGAGCTTCGGCGACTACTTCAAGCGCGATGCCATCCACTGGGCGTGGGAGTTCCTGACCGATCCCGACCAGCTCGCGATGGACCCCGACCGTCTGGCAGCGACCGTCTACACCGATGACGACGAGGCCTATCGGATCTGGACCGATGAGATCGGCCTCCCCGTCGATCGGGTCGTCCGCTGGGGCAACATCGCTGTCGGCGACGACCACAACTTCTGGCAGATGGCCGACACCGGGCCCTGCGGACCGTGCAGCGAGATCCATTTCGATCGGGGCGCCGAATTCAGCGAAGGGCCGGACTGCATCCCCGATCATTCCGAGACGTGCCCACGCTGGCTCGAGTTCTGGAACCTGGTCTTCATGCAGTTCGATCGGTCCGCGGATGGGACGCTCACCCCGCTGCCCTTCCAGAGCGTGGACACCGGCCTCGGGTTGGAGCGGACGGCGTCGATCGTCCAGGAGGTCGAGAGCAACTACAAGACCGACCTGTTCACGAAGATCATCGAGCGGCTTCGGTTTCGTCTCGGCCACGACCCGGAGACCGTGGAGGCCGAGCGTTTCAGCTACCAGGTCGTGGCCGACCACTCGCGGGCCATGACCTTTCTCATCGCCGAAGGCGTTCGACCGTCGAACGAAGGGCCGGGCTACGTCCTGCGCAGGATCATGCGGCGCGCCGTCCGCCACGTGCGGCTGATGGGGATCTCCCAGCCAGTTCTGTCGGAGACCTGCGCGGCGGTGATCGAGCTGATGGGGCCGGCGTATCCGAACCTCGCGGAACGCCAGGAGGAGGTCCTGTCCGAGGTTGACGCCGAGGAGAAGCGCTTTGCGCGGACGCTGGAAGCCGGCTCGGAGCGGCTGGCGCAGCTGGTCGAGGCTGCAGGGAACTTGGGCATGATCAGTGGTGACGACGCGTTCAAGCTCCATGACACGTTCGGCTTCCCGATCGACCTCACGGTCGAGATCGCGGCCGAGGCGGGAGTGCGTGTCGACCGTGACGGATTCGAGGCCGCCATGACCGCGCAGCGCGAGCGGTCACGCGGCGACAAGCGCGCCGGATACACGTCCGATCCGGCCCTCGCCGGCCTGGCGTCGGAGTTCATTGGCTACCCCAACCAGACCCGGGCCGATGGGCTGGAGGTCATCGGCGTCAAACCGGCTACGGACGGCGGTCCGGCGGCCGTTGTGCTGGCCAAAACCCCGTTCTACCCCGAAGGCGGCGGGCAAATCGGCGACCGGGGGCGACTCATCGGAACGCGAGGGTCGCTGGAGGTGGTCGACACCCAGCGCGACAAAGATGCCATCGTCCATCTCGGTGCCCTGGATGGCGAGCTGGCGGTGGGCGAGGCGGTCCGAGGCGAGGTGGATGAGGAGCGGCGCTGGGCTGCGGCGCGCAACCATACCGCTACCCACCTGCTGCATCGGGCGCTGCGTGACGTGCTCGGGGAGCAGGCCAAGCAGGCGGGGAGCTGGGTCGGCCCGGAGGGGTTGCGCTTCGACTTCCCGGCCGACACGCCGACGCCACGCGACACGCTGACCCGCATCGAGGCCATCGTCAACGAGCAGGTCCGTCGGAACCTGGAGGTGACGCCGGCCTGGATGCCGCTGGCCGAGGCGCAGGCCTCGGGCGCGGACATGTTCTTCGGGGAGAAATATGTCCCCGAGTCCGTGCGGCTGGTAGCCTGCGGCGACTATTCGCGCGAGCTGTGTGGCGGTACCCACCTGGCGGCCACGGGGCAGATCGGCTCCTTCCGGATCACCGGCGAATCAAGCATCGGCGCCGGCATGCGCCGAGTCGAAGCCCTGACCGGGGCCGCGGCGGAAACGCTCATCGCGACCCGCCTGGATGCACTGCGCGCCGCGGCGCATCTGCTTGAGACGCGTGAGGAAGAGGTCCCGGCACGGATCGAAGCCCTCCTGGCTCGCGTGCGCGAGGCCGAGCGCGGCGGACGCGCGGCGGCAGCGCCCCGGTCGCGCCTCGACGCGGCAGCGGCGCTGCGTGACGCTCAGCAGGCAGGGGATGCGGCCGTGATCGTGCAGCCCTACCCCGAGGCCGATGCCAGCGCCCTGCGCGCCCTGGTGGATGACCTGCGGGCCGCGGGCGGTCGGTTCGTGGCTGTCGTGACCGGCGCCGCCGACGGCCAGCCGACGTTGGTCGTGGCGGCCAGTCGAGACCTGGCCTCCGAAGGGTTTGACGCAGCCGACATCGTGCGGCAGGTGGCTCCTCTCATCAGGGGCGGCGGAGGAGGTCGGGCGGACATGGCCCAGGCCGGCGGGTCGGATCCATCCGGCCTGGACCGGGCGTTGGCCGAGGCTGCCCGAATCGCGCTGGACGCTCTCCACGCCATCGAGGCACGCTGAGCCGTGCGCCGGATGGGGCCTGTCGCGTGGGCCGTTTGATCGGCATCGACCCCGGGGAACGACGGATTGGCGTCGCGGTGGGCGACGAGGAGACCGGCATGGCATTTCCCCGCCCGGCGCTCAGGGCCGGCTCGCGGGCCCCGGCTGGCATCCGCGCCCTCGCCGATGCGGAAGGCACGCAACGGATCATCGTGGGTCTGCCTCTCAACATGGATGGCAGCGAGGGGTCGCAGGCCGCCGCGGCGCGCGCCTTTGGTGCGCGATTGGGTGCGCTGGGGCTGGACGTGACCTTCAGCGACGAGCGCCTCACGACCTGGGATGCGGCGGAGCGAATGGCCCGGTCCGCCTCAGGCCCATCCGCCCCAGACGCGATAGACTCTGCCGCCGCCGCCCTCATCCTGGAGCAGTACCTCGTCGATCGCCGGCGGCGGCCTGAGGGAGCTTGATGTACGACCCGTCCATGACGCCTGCTGAGCAGGAGCAGGTTCGCAATGCGCGGATTCGCCGTCTCCGCGCCGAACGCGAGGGCGCGGGGCGGCGTCTGCGCGGCCGGCCGCTGCAGCCCCTCGTGCTGTTAGGGTGGATCGGTGGCGTCATCGCGCTGACGGTGATCGTCCTGTACCTCGCGGTGCTGGCCCTCTCCCCGGCCATCATGGCCTGGGTCGAAGCGCGGCCCACCTTGATCCAGAACGAGCTGATCGTCGATTTCGTCAATTGGCACCGCCCCGAAGCCATCGCCGACGAGCCGGCCAACGACACCTATCGGCGCGTGTCAATCGAGATCCCGCCTGGCGCGACCGATGCCTTCATCGGCCAGCTGCTGGTGACCCGGGGCCTGATTCACAGCGAGTTGGCCTTCCACCACCAGGTGTACGAGGCCAACCGGGAGGGCAACCTGCAGGCGGGTCAGTACGACCTCTCGCCCACCATGCGTCCTTCGTTCATCATCGCCGCCCTGCGCCAGGAAGCGGGGCCCGAGGTCACGGTCACGATCCTGGAGGGGTTGCGCCTGGAGGAAGTCGTCGCCTACGTGGGCACGACCGACCTGACCATGGACCTGGACGAGTTTCGTTTGCTGGTCACCACTCCACCGCCTGACCTCCTGGCCGCGTATCCGTTCCTGGCTGAGCTGCCCGCCGGGCGGACCCTGGAGGGCTACCTGTATCCGGACACCTACCGCGTCTTCGCCAACGCCACCGCCCGTGCCGTCGTGGAACGCCTCCTGACGACGTTCGACCAGCGGCTGAGCCAGGAGATTCGTGACCAGCTTGCCGTGCGGGGGCTGACGATCGACTACGCCGTTCGGTTGGGGTCGATCGTGGAACGCGAGGCCGTGCTCGACGAAGAGCGTCCCCTCATCGCCGGTGTCTATACCCAACGCCTGCAGACCGCGGGTTGGAACCTGGACGCCGATCCGACGCTGCAGTACGGGCTCGCCACGGCCGAGTTTGGGGCCTTGCCGATGTCCGAGTGGGGAACCGTCCGCTGGTGGCAGCCGCTGCCGGCCGGCGGGGCGGAGATCGTCCTTCCCGAGGCATTGCTTCCATTCCAGACCTACCAGGTCGGCGGCTTGCCGCCCATCCCAATCGCCTCCCCGCGCATCGCGTCCATCCAGGCGGCCGTCTTCCCCGACCTGTCCAGCGGATACTTCTTCTTCGTGGCCGCATGCCCCGACGGGGTGCGGGATGGGTCGCACCGCTTCGCGGTGACGCTCGCCGAGCACGACGCGAACATCGCCCAGATGAACGCGGAGTGCCCCTGACCGTGGCCGGCCCCGATCCGTTCGCCGAGGAGCGACCGGCTCGTGCGGCGGCCCTGCGGAAGCTCCTCGTCGAGCGCGCGTTGGACGGCATCCTGGTCCAGTCCCGAGCTACCAGCCGCCACCTGTCCGGGTTCGCCCTGCGGCGGGGCGACGAGTCCACATCGGGCTACTCCGGCACGCTGCTCGTCACCACCGACCGGAGCTGGATCCTGGCCGACAACCGCTATCTGGAACAGGCGGCGGCCGAGGCGCCGGGATGGGAGCTTGTCCTGACCGCCGACCCCCTCCCCGTCGCCCTGCCGCCTATGCTCGCCGAGGCGGGCATTCGTCGACTGGGCCTGGAGGCTGACCGCACCTCGCACGCGGTGTGGCAAGCCCTTTTGGCCGCTGCGGCCGCGGTCGAGTTGGTGCCCGTAGAATCCGATCTGGCCGAGCTGCGCATCGTGAAGAGCGCGGCCGAGATCGACGCCATCGGCCGCGCCTGCGCGCTCGGTGACCGCGCCTTCGACTTCGTCGTGGCGGCCGTCCAGCCTGGCATGACCGAGCGTGAGGTGGCGCGGCTCATCACCCAGTTCTTCGAGGACCACGGCGCCGAGGACCTCGCATTCGACAGCATCGTGCTCGTCGGCGCACGGGCCTCGATGCCGCATGGCACCCCGGACCACACCCTGGTCCGGCTGGGCCAGCCACTGTTGATGGACTTCGGCTGCCAGGTTGACGGATACCGCTCCGACATGACCCGAACGGTGTTCGTGGGCCAGCCCGACCCGCAGGCGCGGCGCCGCCACGACCTGGTGGCCGGGGCGCAGCAGGCCGCGTTGGCGGCGATCCGGGTTGGCGCGCCGGCCTCGGCGCCGCATCAGGCCGCCCAGGCGTATTTCACCGACGCCGGGTATCCGGGCGCCTTCAGCCACGGGGTCGGTCACGGGATCGGTCTCGAGACCCATGAGCCGCCCAGCCTGAAGACCTCCGATGCCCCGCTGCGGGCCGGGATGGTGTTCAGCGTGGAGCCGGGACTCTATCTTCCCGGCGAGATCGGGATCCGGATCGAGGACATCGTCGTCCTCGAAGAAAGAGGTCCGCGGCTGCTGACGGCGTCGCCGCGCGAGGCGATCGTGATCGGCGAACGGCAAGCGGCATGATCAGCACCGGGGAGATCCGAAAGGGGGTCGTGTTCGAGCTCGACGGCCAGCCGGTGAAGGTCCTCGACTGGACGCATATCAAGATGGCCCGCGGCTCGGCCCAGGTCCGGCTCAAGATACAGAACGTGCGAACGGGCGCCATCACCGAGCGGACCTTTCAGGCCGGCACCCGCTGGCCCCGGGGCCGGGTGGA
Source organism: Chloroflexota bacterium (assembly GCA_038040195.1). Taxonomy (NCBI): domain Bacteria; kingdom Bacillati; phylum Chloroflexota; species Chloroflexota bacterium. The sequence goes on from JBBPIR010000002.1 coordinate 43,962, forward strand.
GCAGCGCAAGGTGCAATACCTGTACGCCGACGGCGACGCCTTTCACTTCATGGACACTGAGACCTACGACCAATTCGCGATCAGCGCCGCCCAGCTGGGTGAGGACGCCCGGTTCCTGAAGGAGAGCACCGAGGTCACGGTGTCCTCGTACGAGGGCGAGGTCCTGGGCGTCGAGCTGCCGGTCAGCGTCGACCTTCGGGTGGCCAGCACCGAGCGCGGTTTCGCTGGCGACACCGCCACCGGCGCCCGCAAGCCGGCCACCCTCGAGACCGGGCTCGTGGTCCAGGTCCCGCTGTTCGTGAACGAGGGCGACCTGCTCCGCGTCGACACCCGGACCGGCGAGTACCAGACCCGGGTTCAGTAGGACCTTGGCCACGCCAAACCGATGACGACCGCCCCCGAAGCCAGCGCTGGCCCGCGCGTGTGGCGGGTGTCCGATCTGAACCGGCGCGTCCGCGGGTTGCTCGACGCCGATGCCGCGCTGGCCGACGTCTGGGTCGAAGGCGAGGTCAGTGGGCCGAGCTTCCCCCCGTCGGGTCACTGCTTCTTCACCCTCAAGGACGCGCACAGCCAGATCCGGGCGGTCCTGTTCCGCGAGGAGCTGGAGCGTGCCACCGTCCGGCCCCAGCATGGCGCCCAGCTGGTGTGTCACGGCCGCGTCCGCGCCTACGAGCCGCAGGGCGTGTACCAGTTGTACGTGGAGTCGGTCACGCCCGTGGGGGCGGGTGACCTGCACGCCCAGTACGAGGCGCTCCGCGCCAAGCTGGCAGCGGAGGGCCTGTTCGAGGAGTCGCGCAAGCGGCCCCTCCCGCGCTGGCCGCGCCGGATCGGGGTCGTCACCTCCCCGGTGGGGGCGGTGTGGGACGACATCTGCACCGTTCTTCGGCGCCGGTACCCGCTGGTGGAGGTGGTCCTCTCGCCTACCGCCGTGCAGGGCGGCGTCTCCGCTCCGGCCATCGTGCGGGCCCTGCGGCGCCTGTACGCCGTGGACGGCCTGGACCTTGTCATCCTGGCTCGCGGTGGCGGGTCGATCGAGGACCTGTGGGGCTTCAACGCGGAGGAGGTGGTGCGGACGGTGGCCGCATCGCCGGTCCCGGTCGTGGTCGGCGTCGGCCATGAGAGCGACATCACCCTGGCCGACTTCGCCGCCGACCGCCGCGCGCCCACGCCCTCCGCCGCGGCCGAGATTTCGGTCCCCGACGGGACGCAGCTGCCCACGATCCTGGCCCGCCTCAGCGAGCGGTCGGCGATCGCTACCGCGGCCCGGCTGGAAGCCGCCCGGCGGGCGGTGCGGGGGGAGGGTCGAGCCCTGACCGGGCTGCGACCAGACCTGTTGGCCGCTCGCCAGCGCGCCGCCGAGCTGCTCGATCGAGCCCACCGCGCCCTGGGGGCGGACCTCGAGCGGCGGCGGCTGGCGACCGCCGGCCTGCGGGACGCGTTGCGGGCGCTCGGCCCGGCGGCCACGCTCGACCGCGGCTACGCCGTCGCGCGTCGTCCGGATGGCATGATCCTTCGCGACCCGACCGACGTGGAGGAGGGGGACGACTTCGAGGTCATCGTGGCCCGCGGCGCCGTGGATGCCCGGGTCACCGGCGTGCGGCCGGGCGAGATGGAGGAGCTCTTGGGATGAGCGGACCGGACCCCAGCGTTCCGGGCGATGACCTGGCCGGGCGGCCGTTCGACGAGCTGGTGGCCGAGCTCCAGCGGATCGTGCAGACCCTCGAGGCCGGCCAGGTCGGGCTCGAAGAGAGCATCGCCCTGTACCGCGAGGGACTTCGCCTCCACGCCGCCTGCGAGGAGCGGCTGCGGGCCGCCGAGCTGGCCATCACCGAGCTCGGGCGGCGCGGCCTGGCTGGCGCCGAGGTCCCGGAGGGGACCCCGGACGCCTGACCTGCCCCCAGGCCCGGCGGCGGAGCCAGACGGGCATCGGTCTATACTCGCCTCCGTTTTGACCGCGAAGCCGTCGCCGACCGTTCTGGAGCGCATCTCCGAGCCCGCCCAGCTTCGGTCGCTGACCGATGCCGAGCTGGACCGGCTGGCCGCCGAGCTGCGCGCGACGATGATTCGCACCGTTCAGCGCACGGGTGGGCATCTCGCCTCATCGCTGGGAGCCGTGGAGATCGCCATCGCCCTGCACCGGGTGATGGACTCGCCTCGCGACCGCATCGTGTGGGACACCGGGCACCAGGCATACGCCCACAAGCTCCTCACCGGCCGCACGTCGAGCTTCGGCACCCTGCGACAGGTCGGCGGCATCGGCGGCTTTCCCCGTCGCTCGGAGAGCCCGCACGACGTGTTCGACGGGGGCCATGCGGGGACCGGAGTGAGCATCGCAGCGGGGCTGGCGGCTGCTCGCGACCTGCGACCGCCGGGTGACCCTCGGCGCGAGCAGCGGATCGCGGTGTGCGTGGGTGATGCGGCACTGACAACCGGGCTGACCCTGGAGGCGCTGAATCACCTGGGCCAGACGCACAGCCGGATGCTGATCATCCTCAACGACAACGAGATGAGCATCAGCCCGTCGGTGGGCGGACTGTCGACCCGCCTCAACAGGCTGCGCCTGTCGCGGGCCTACCAGGAGACGAAGTCGTTCACCGCGCGCGTCCTGCCCCGGATCCCGCTGATCGGGCGTCCGCTGTACGACCTCCTGGCCTGGGCCAAGGAGGGCTTCAAGCGCTCGTGGGCCAAGGTTTCGTTCTTCGAGGACATGGGGATCACCTACATCGGCGTCCTCGACGGCCATGACCGGGCCGATATGGAGGAGGCCTTCGAGGCCGCGTTCCACATCGACCGCCCGGTCCTGATCCACGTCAAGACCATCAAGGGACGCGGATACGGGCCGGCCGAGCAGGACAGCCAGGCCTTCCACGGGGCGAGCCTGCCGCCCATCGATCTGGGCCTCCTTGACCCCACCGAGGAGCCGCTGCCGGCCGCGGGGGCGGCCGGGCACCGGCCGAAGTCGTACACCCAGGTCTTCGCCGAAGAGCTGATCCGGCTGGCGGAGGCCGATCCGCGGATCTGCGCCCTCACCGCCGGCATGCCCACCGGGACCGGTCTGTCCGCCTTCCAGCAGCGGTTTCCGAGCCGATTCTTCGACGTCGGGATCGCCGAGCAGCATGCGCTGACGATGGCCACCGGGCTGGCGCTGGCCGGCATGCGCCCGGTGGTCGCCATCTACTCGACCTTCAGCCAGCGGGCCTTCGATCAGCTGGTCCACGACGTGTGCCAGAACAATGCGCCGGTGGTGCTGGGCATCGACCGGGCAGGACTGGTCGGGGAGGACGGGACCAGCCACCAGGGAATGTTCACCCTCCCCGCCCAGCGCGCCCTTCCGAACCTGGTCATCGGCTCACCGCGCGACGAGCAGGAGCTGCGCGACCTGGTGGTGACCGCCCTCGCGTATGAGGGTCCCATATCCCTTCATTACCCGCGCGACGCCGGGGAGGACCTGCCGGATCGCATCGGGCGTGCGGTCGAGATCGGGAAGGGCGAGGTCCTGCGGAAAGGCGCCGACCTGCTCATGGTCGGCTTCGGTCCCATCGTCCAGCGGCTGCTCCTGGCTGCCGACGAGCTGGGGGCGGCGGGCCTGGACGCGACCGTGGTCAACGCGCGCTGGGCCAAGCCAATCGATGCCGGTCTGCTGGCCCGCCTGGCGGCGGGCAAGCGCTTGGTCGTCACCGCCGAGGAGAGCGCCGCGATGGGCGGATTCGGGGACGGGGTGCTCGACGCGCTCAACCAGGCCGGGGTGCACGCGCCGGTGCTGAAGATCGCCCTCAGTGAAGGATTCGTCGACCATGGCTCCGTGGACGACCTGCGCCGCCAGCAGCGCATCGACGTCCCCGGCATCGTGGCCCGCATTCGCGAGGCGCTGGGGATCGACGTGGCGGTCGACGAGAGCCGCGCCCCGACGTCGACCGCCGCCTGACCGATGCCCGGCCCCGGGCCGGGGGCGCGGATCCGCGCCGACCAGCTGGTCGTGGACCGCGGGCTGGCCCGATCGCGGGCCGAGGCGCAGGCGCTCATCCTGGCCGGCGCGATTCGCATCCACGGCGCCGAGGGCCGTCGCTTGGCCGCCGGACAACGCCTCGACCCATCGCTGACCCTGGTTCGCGATCCCGGTGCGGCCTGGGCGTCGCGGGGCGGTGAGAAGCTCGCGGCGGCGCTGGACGCGTTCGGCGTCGACGTCGTCGGGCTGGTGTGCCTCGATGCCGGCGCGTCGACTGGCGGATTCACCGATGTCCTCCAGGCACGCGGCGCGCGGCGGGTGTACGCGGTGGACGTCGGGCACGGCCAGCTCCTTCCCCGACTGGCCGAGGATCCGCGGATCGAGGTCATGGATCGCACGAATCTTCGGAACTTGACGTCTCTACCAGAGCCGGTGGACCTCGCGACGCTCGACCTGTCGTTCATCTCGCTTCGCCTGGTGCTGGCTCCGGTCCGCCGTCTGCTGGCGCCCCAAGGACGGGTGGTCGCGCTGGTCAAGCCCCAGTTCGAGGCCGGCCGCGCCGACGTGCCGCGGGGTGGCGTGGTCCGCGAGCCGGCCGTCCATCGCCGGGTCCTCATTCAGCTGGCGGCGGATGCCCGTCGGGCTGGTTTCGCCGCCGTGAACGTCGTCGCATCGCCGCGGACCGGCCGCCAGGGCAACCGCGAGTTCTTGGTCCTCCTCCGCGCGGCCGAGCCATCGGACCCGGAGTCGCCGCACGACGAGCCGAGGTGGGGCGTCCTGGTCGACGCCGCCTTGGAGCCGCGTATTACGATCTGACCGTGGCCAGGACCGCCGAGCGCGCGCCCAAGGTCGAGCAGCTGAGCGTCGGCTTCGACCTGGATCCCATCATCCTGGCGCCCGAGCTGCCGTCGGACACGATGCGCCAGATCGTCTCGATCCGGATGCCGGATGCCCTCATCGAGCGGGTGGACGCGGTCGCTCGGTCCCGGGGAGTCTCGCCATCCGCCCTCATGCGGGCCCTCATTGCCGCCGGCCTGGATCGCTCGTATGCGGCGCTCACCGAGTCGGAGGCGGCGTCCGACCTCGCCGCCGAGCTGGCCGCCCTCCGGCAGCGCGTCGAGGACATCGCCACCTCCCTGGCGGCTGATCGCCCATCGTGAGCGAAGCCCGGCTGGAGCGCATCGGCTTCGCGGTCAGCCGGTACAACCCACAAGCTGCCGGAGTGCTGGAGCGCGGCCGGGCGTGGTGCGCAGCACACGGCATTTCGGCCTGGGACGCGGTCGCCGACGACGAGGAGCGGCTCGCCGCCGAGCTGGCGGGCAGCGACCTGGTGACGGTGCTCGGCGGCGATGGGACGTTCCTCCGAGTGGCGCGCGCGATCGGTGATTCACAGGTCCCGGCCCTCGGCGTCAACCTGGGTCGGGTGGGCTTCCTGGCCAAAGTCGAGCCCGACGACCTGGAGACCGCTCTGGACGGTATCGCTGCCGGCCGATACACGCTGGCCGAGCGGATGCGGCTGGGCGCAACCATCGAGCGGCGGGACGGTGGACGCCTCTCGGCGGCCTGCCTCAATGAAGTGGCGGTCGCGCGCGCCGCGCAGGTCCGCCTCATCCAGGTCGAGGTCGAGGTCAGTGGCAGCCATCTGGCCACGTACCTGGCCGACGGGGTTGTGGTGGCCACGCCCACCGGGTCCACGGCCTACTCGTACTCGGCTGGCGGCGCCGTGGTCGACCCGAGGCTCCGCAACCTGGTCATCACCCCGGTGGCCGCGTATCTGTCGGCGATCCACAGCGTGGTCGCCGGCGAGGACCACATCATCCGTCTCAGCCTGCGCGAAGCGTTCGGCGGGGCCGTCGTCTCGTTCGACGGGCAGCGCGACGTGCCGCTGGAAGTCGGGGAGTCGGTCGAGGTCCGGGCCCTGCCCATCCCGTTGCGCCTGGTCGAGCCCGAGGGCAGCACCCCGTTCTACGACCTGCTCCGCACCAAGGCCTCGCTGCTCCCGGATTAGCCATGCCGCTGCCGCAGGTCGACCCTCGCCTGGCGGCGGCCGTCGACGACTTCCTGCTCGAGATCCGCGTCGAGCGCGGCCTGTCCCCGCTGACCATCGACGCCTATCGACGCGACCTGGGCCAGTTCGCCGCCAACGCCGGGACGGCCTGGCGCGACGACCCGTCAGCCGTGGGCGAGTTCGTCGCCCGCCTGCGCCGCCAGGGCCGCCGCGCGACGACCCAGGCCCGCAAGGTGGCCGCCATTCGCAGCTTCTATGGCTTCGCGCGGCGGGAGGGGATCATCGAGCGCAACCTGGCCGACCTCATCGACCCCCCGCGCCCAGGGCGGTACCTGCCCGAGGTCCTCGCCCCGGACGAAGTCGAGCGCATCCTGGCCGCGCCGGGCGACGATCCACCCGGGATCCGCGACGCGGCGATCCTCGAGCTTCTGTACGCCTGCGGACTGCGGGTCAGCGAGCTCACAGGACTGGACCTCGACCGCCTCAACCTGCCGGGACTCGAGGTGCGGGTCATCGGGAAGGGCAACCGGGAGCGGCGCGTCCCGATGGGGGAGCCGGCGCGGGACCGGTTGCATCGGTACATCACGGGGCCGCGCCAGGACTGGACGGCCAAACGACCCATCGCCGCCGTCTTCGTGTCGCAGCGCGGGGCGCGCCTGGGACGGGAATCCGTGTGGCGCCTGGTGCGGCGTTGGGGCCGAGTGGCGGGGATCGGCGCCGATGTCACGCCACACACGTTCCGGCACAGCTTTGCTACCCATCTGCTGGAAGGTGGCGCCGATCTGCGGGTGGTCCAGACCCTGTTGGGCCATGCTAGCATCAGCACCACCCAGCTCTATACCCACCTGACCGGCGAGCGCCTGCGGGAGGTGTATGCCCGCGCGCACCCGCGAGCCTGAGGAGCCAGATCCATGAGTTACGCCCGCAAGCTCCTGGCGCGAGGCGAGGAAGTCACCTTCGAGAGCGGCCAGCACTGGTTCGCGGTCGTCGGCCGCTCGTGGTGGGCCATCATCCTGGCCATCTTGGCCCTCGCGGTGCTCCTGTTCCTGGTCAACCCCCCGGAAGCATCGCTGGACGGCCCGGGCGAGCTCGTGGCTCTCGTCCTGCTGCTGGTCGCGCTCGCGCGCATCGGCTGGGTGATCTGGGGCTGGCGCAACACCGAATTCCTGGTCACCACCCGGCGCATCATCCGGGCCGAGGGAATCCTCAACAAGCGGATGTCCGACTCCAGCCTGGAGAAGGTCAACGACGCCCATCTGACCCAGAACCTGTTCGGCCGGATCTTCGGCTTCGGCGACCTGGACATCCTGACCGCCGCCGACGAGCTGGGCGGGATCGAGGACTTCCCTCTGCTGGCAGATCCGGTGGACTTCAAGATCGCGATGCTGAACCAGAAGGAGCTCCTCGAGCGACCTGACCTGGCTGCGCCCGCCTACCAGCGCCAGCAGGCGCCGGCCATGCGTCCGGCTGAGCCGATGTCGCCGCGGGCGGGCAGCGATCGGGTGACGGTGATCGATGAGGGGACCGGCGCGGCGCCAACTCCCACCCCGCCCGCTGGACCCGAGCCGACCCCGTCGACTCCCGCGGCGCCCAGCTCGGCCCCGGGCACTCCGGCAGGGGACGCGACAGCCACGCTCGAGCGGCTCGCCTCGCTCCGCGACCGGGGCCTCATCACGGCCGAGGAATACGACGCCAAGAAGCGCGAGCTCCTGGAGCGGATCTAGCGTGGCCGTTCTCCCGGCCACGTCGAACCTCGGCCAGCGCATCGAGAACGCCGCTGCTGCCATTCGGGCCCAGCTGGCGGCCGAGCCGGCGATCGCCGCCCCGCAGCTGGGCCTGGTCCTGGGTTCGGGACTGGGCGCCGTGATCGACCTGTTGGATGCTGCGCCCCGCCTCCGCATCCCGTACGGCGACATTCCCGAGGTTCCCGTGTCGGGCGTCGCGGGCCACGCCGGCGAACTGGTGGCGGGGATGGTCGGCGGCCGACCGGTGCTTGTCCTGTCGGGACGGGTCCACGCCTACGAGGGCTACACCCATCGTGAGGTGACGATCCTGCTCCGCGCCGCGTTCCAGGTCGGCCTGCGGACCGTGGTTCTGACCAACGCGGCTGGTGGGCTCAACCCCGCCTTCGAGCCCGGTGAGCTGATGCTCGTCACCGACCACATCAACCTGTCGGGCGACAACCCATTGTTCGGCCCCAATATCGACGCCCTCGGACCCCGCTTCCCGGCGCTCACCGACGCATACGACCCCGATCTTGCCGACCGCGCCCGCGCGGCGGCCCAGCGTGCCGCCGTCCACCTCCACGAGGGGGTGTACGTCATGCTCCCCGGCCCGAACTACGAGACCCGGGCGGAGCTGCGCATGCTGCGCGGCCTGGGGGCGGACGCGGTGGGCATGTCGACCGTGCTGGAGGTCATCGTGGCCCGCCATGCCAGCGTTCGGGTCCTCGCCTTCTCACTGATCACGAACAAGGCGACGCCCGACGTCGAGATCGGGGCCAGCCACAACGAGGTCATCGAGATGGGGAAGGTGGGCGCCGCCCGCCTGGTGAAGCTGCTGGGCGAGCTGCTACCGGAGATCGCCTGAGGGTGCTGTTCCTCGGAGACAACGTCAGCCTGCCAGCCCTGGCTGGCATCGTGCTCGGCATGCTGGCGGGGATCACGACCCACGAGTTCAGCCACGCCCTGGTGGCCGACCAGCTGGGCGACCGCCAACCGCGGGCCCTGGGCCGGGTCTCACTCAACCCGCTGCGCCACCTCGACCCGTTGGGCACCGCGCTGCTGGTGCTGGTCGGCATCGGCTGGGGGAAGCCGGTCCCGGTGAACGTCGCGGCTCTGCGCCCGGGACGGGCTGGGATGGCATTCGTGGCGGGAGCCGGCCCGGTAGCCAACGTCCTGGTGGCCCTCATCCTGGCCCTGGCCTATCGGGCGTTCGATCTCACCGGTGCGGGCGGCGCCGTGCTGCAGCTGATTTACGTGGCGACAGTCGTCAACCTCCTGCTGGCCATCCTGAACCTGATCCCCATCCCGCCCCTGGATGGCTTCGCCGTCCTGACCGCCCTCGTTCCTCCGCGCTGGGAGTACAGCATCCGACGCTACCAGGGCTACGGGGTCGTGCTCCTTCTCCTGCTGCTGATCCTGCCCAACAGCCCGCTCGGTGGGGTCCTCGGCCTGGCCTACCCATGGGCGGCACTCCTGTGCGGGCTCTGACCGGAACCGGACCGATGCGCCCCGCCTACCGCGTCCGACAGTTCAGCAACCATCTCCGCGCGCAGGTCGCCCCTGCCGAACGGGCCGCGGCGCACGCCCTCCTCCCTGCGACCGCGACCTCGCTGTTCGATGCCATGCCGATCGCCGACCAGCGCCATGCCCTTGATGTCGTCCGGCGCCTGCACCAGGCGGGTGTGGATGATGCCGACCTCCTGGCCGCCGCCCTGCTCCATGACGCCGCCAAGGGCGCCCGACTGCGGTTGTGGCACCGAGTCGTCGTCGTGCTCCTGGAGGCGGGTGCGCCGAGGCGCCTGGAGCGCCTGGCATCGACCGATCCCGACTCGTGGCGGTACCCGTTCCACCTCCACCTGCACCACGCCGAGCGGTCGGCGCGTGCGGCGCTCGACGCCGGCTGCGGTCCGCGGGTCGCGGCCTTCATCCAGGGCACCCCGGACCGATCGGACGCGCAGCTGGAGGCTGCATTGCGCGCCGCCGACGCGGCATCCTGAGCACATGGCGCGCCAGGCTGTCCCCTCGAAGCGCCCTCAGGCCATCCCGATCGCAGCCGAACCCCGGGTCGGTCTGCCCATCGGACCGCCGCCCGAGTTCCAGGTCGACCTGCCGGTGTTCGAAGGACCGCTCCCGCTCCTCCTGCACCTGATCGAGTCAGCCGAGCTGGACATCCTGTCCGTCTCGCTGGCCAAGGTCGCCGATGCATACGTCGCGTTCGTGGCCGCCCATCCGGTCGACGCCGCCAACCTGGCCCAGTTCGTCTCCACCGCCGCCCAGCTCATCCTCATCAAGTCGCGGAGCCTGCTTTCCGACGAGCCGCTCGGCCTCCAGGCGGCTGGGGTCGAGGACATCGACGAGGAGGACCTGCGTCGACGGCTGATCGCGTATCGGGCCATCCGCGACGCGGCTCGCGACCTCGCCGCGCGGGACCTGGTGGCGCCGATGTGGCATCGCGAGCCACGTCTCTCGGACCTGCCCGAGGCGCCGCTGGCCCCGCTCGACCCGGCGGCCCTGTCGGACGCCCTGAGCCGGCTGGCCGCCGTCGCGGAACCGGAGCCCCCGGCGCCGGAGATCGTGCCGCGCGAGGTCACCGTCGGCCAGCAGATCGGCGTGCTGCGTGCGGCACTGGGCGAGACCGGTCGGGTCGTCCTGCAGACGGTCCTGGCCGCCGGCACGTCCCGGACCGAGCGGGTCGTGACCGTTCTGGCTGTACTCGAGCTCGTCCGTCGCCGCGAGCTCCGCGCTCGGCAGAAGACGCTGTTCGGCCCGATCGTGCTCGAGATGCTGCGGAGGTGAACCGATGAGCACCGATGCCGGGCTGGTGGCGGCCCTGGAGGCCATCCTGTTCGTGGCCGACCGTCCGCTGGCCACCGGCGAGCTGGCGGAGCTGGCCGAGGTCACGCCGCGCGCGGCGGAGGACGCGCTGACGGCATTGGGCGACGCGCTGTCCGGGCGCGGGCTGCGCCTGCAGCGGCTCGACGGGGCGTGGCAGCTCACCACAGCCCCGGAGGTGTCGGATCGGGTTCGGCGCTACGCCGAGCGGGCCGAGGGCCGCCTCAGCCCGGCCGCCCTCGAGGCCCTGGCCGTGGTGGCCTATCAGCAACCGGTGACCCGCGGCGACGTGGAGCGGATCCGGGGCGTGGACTCTGAGTCGGTCATCCGCTCGCTGCTGCATCGGCGGCTGATCGCCGAGGTTGGACGGCGCGACTCTCCCGGCCGTCCGATCGTGTACCGCACCACATTCACCTTCCTCGAGCGGTTCGGCCTGGAGGGCCTCGAGCACCTGCCGCCCCTCCCCGACGAGGCGGCCGTCCTGGTCGCCGACGGTGACGGCGCCGAGCGGCATGCAGGGTGAGCGACTCCAGACCGTGTTGGCCCGGGCCGGGCTCGGGTCGCGGCGAGCCGCCGACCGTTGGATCGCCGACGGGCGCGTGACCGTCAACGGGACGCCGGCGACGCCCGGCACCCGGGTGGACATCTCTCGGGACCGCGTGACGTTCGATGGAAAGCCGGTGACGCTGGAGGCTCCGGGCGCGGTCCACCTGGCGATCCATAAGCCACGCGGTGTCCTGTCATCGGCCGCGGCTGCCCGAGGACGCCAGGCGGTGGTCGACCTGGTCCACCCTCGACCACCCGGGCGTCTGTGGCCCGCCGGCCGCCTGGACGTCGAGTCCGAGGGCCTCATGCTGCTGACCAACGACGGGGCCTGGGCCCAGCGCGTGCTCCACCCGCGCTACGGCATCCAACGCGAGTACGCCGTCCAGCTCGACCGCACTCCGGCACCGGACGACCTCGAGCGGCTGCTGACCGGGCTTGAGCTCGAGGACGGTCCAGCCAGGCTCCTGAGCGCGGCCCCGTCGAGGCGGCCGCGCAATATCGAGATCGGGCCCGAGCCGGCCGCGCCGTGGCTCATGGTCCGGGTGGGGGAGGGTCGCAAACGCGAGGTCCGGCGCCTGTTCGCCTCGGCCGGCTATCGGGTCCATCGGTTGGTCCGGACCGCCATGGGACCGGTCACCCTGGCCGGGCTGGCGCCGGGTGCCTGGCGCCCGCTGAACGCGGGAGAGGTTGCGGCGCTGAGCGGGACGGCACAACCTGGGCCGCGCAGCGGACGGGGCGCGGGCCTGCAGATCGCCGTGGACGGAACGTCGGGATCGGGCAAGAGCACCGTTGGTCGTGCGCTGGCCGACCGGATCGGGGCGCGCTTCGTGGACACCGGGCTCCTGTATCGGGCCGTGGCCCTGGCCGCGCTCGAGGCCGGCGTCGATCCGGATGACGAGGCTGCCCTGGCGCGCCTCGCGCGCGCAGCGGACATCTACGTCCAGCCCGCGGACCACCGCGTGACGGAACCGAGCGAACGGGTGACCCTGGACGGACGCGACGTCACCGTGCACCTGCGCGAACCGCGGATCGAGAGAGCCGTTCCGGCCGTGAGCCGGCATGCCGAGGTCCGGCAGGCCATGCTGAAGGTCCAGCGCGACGCGGCGCGCGGCCGAGACACGGTGATGGTGGGGCGCGATATCGGCACCGTGGTGCTGCCGGATGCCGATCTGAAGGTGTTCCTCACCGCGTCGGCCGACACCCGGGCACGACGGCGCGCGGCGCAGATGGGTCGCCCGGACCGCTTGGCGGCCTATCGGCGCGAGATCGAGGACCGGGACCGCACCGACACGACCCGGCCGGTGGCCCCGCTGCGCCGCGCACCGGGGGCGCTGGTCCTGGACACCGGGGAGCTGGATGTCGACGCGTGCGTGGACGCCATCATCGCCGCCCTCGGACCGCGCGCCGCCCCGTGACCGCCACCCTTCCGCGGCTGTGGGCGTATCGGCCACTCGGCTTGCTCATCAGCATCCTCCTCCGCCTTTTGGGTGGTGTCCGGAGCGTGGGGCTCGAGAACCTCCCGCGCTCGGGCGCGGTCATCCTGGTCGCCAACCACTACACCCTGGCCGATCCACTGGTCGCGGGGTTTGCCACGTGCTGGCGAATCGGTCGGGTCGTGCACATGGTCAGCAAGGTCGAGGTCCGGGGTTGGCCGCTGATCGGCTGGCTGGGGACGCAGGGTGGCGTCATCTACGTCAACCGACGGATGGGCGACCTGGGTGCGCAGCGCAAGGCGCTGGCCGTGCTGGAGGCCGGTCGCGCGCTCCTCATCTTTCCGGAGGGCACCCGCAGTCCCAGCGGGGCACTCATCCCGGCCCGCAATGGGGCTGCCTTGCTCGCCATGCGGAGCGGCGCTCCGATCGTGCCACTGGCCATCACCGGGACCGAAGGGATGTTCAGCTGGCGGGCCGTCTTCGGGCCGCGCCCGCGAGCCACGGTGCGGATCGGTCAACCGTTTTCCTTGTTCTACCGTCCGGACGGACCCATCGACCGCGTTGAGCTGGTGGAGGGCACCACCCGGGTCATGCGCGAGGTGGCGGCCCTCCTGCCGCCGGCTCGAAGGGGCGTCTACGGCTGATCCAGGGGTGCGCACCTAGAATGGAGGCGTCATGAGCGCCTCGTCCGCTCCCACGCTTCCATCTCGTCCCGAGGTCCGCATCGCGGAGCGGGCCGGCTTCTGCTACGGCGTGCGGCTGGCCATCGACAAGGCCCGCAAGGCGTCCGAGGCGGGCGAGGAAGTCACCACCCTGGGCCAGCTGGTCCACAACCCGGGCATCAAGGCCGACCTCGAGGCGCGCGGGATCCACACCGCCGAGCTGGCGGACCAGGTGGAGGGCGGGACCCTCGTGGTCCGGGCGCACGGCGTCCCGCGGGAGGAGCTCGAAACGCTGCGCGCCAAGGACGATCTTCAGCTCATCGACGCCACCTGCACATGGGTCGTCCAGAGCCAGAAGGCGGCTCGCGAGCTGAACGAAGCGGGCTACACGGTCTGCATCATCGGTCACGAGAACCACCCCGAGGTGCGGGGGGTCCGCTCCTACGCCGGGGAGGATCACGTGGTCGTGGACGACATGGACCGATCCACCTGGGAGCGGGTGCCGCGCACCAAGAAGCTCGGGGTCCTGAGCCAGTCCACCATCCTGCCGTCCAAGCTCGAGGAGTTCGCGGCCTTCTGCCTGCGTCGCTGCCACGACATGCGGGTCGTCAACACCGTGTGCCCGGTGACTCTGACCCGCCAGGACGACTCGGTGCGCCTGGCGGCAGACGTGGACGCCATGATCGTGGTAGGCGGCAAGAACAGCTCGAACACGCGCGAGCTGGCCGTCAAATGCGCGCAGGTCCTGCCCGACACCATCCATGTCGCCGATGCCGATGAGCTGGAGGCCGATTTCGCCGGCTGGCTGGCCGGTAAGGCCCGGATCGGGATCACGGGCGGCACCTCCACCCCGGAGGATGACCTCGAGGAGGTCCGCGACCGGATCTACACCCTGACCGCCGCGTAGACTCTGGACGTGGCCACCTGCCCGTCCTGCCACCGCGAGGTCGCGGACGGGTCTGCCTTCTGCCCGCATTGTGGCGCGGCCGTCGAGGCGGCCCCGACGGCCGGCGAGGAGCGCAAGCTTGTCACCCTGTTGTTCGCGGACGTCACCGGCTCGACCGAGCTGGCCGAGGCGCTGGATGCCGAGGTCGTCCGCGATCTGATGGGGGAGTACTTCGCAGTGGCGCGGGAGGAGATCGAAGCCCGCGGCGGTACAGTCGAGAAGTTCATCGGCGATGCCGTGATGGCCGTATTCGGCGTCCCGGTTGCCCACGAGGACGACCCTGCGCGTGCCCTACACGCCGCGCTCGCGATTCGCTCCCGCCTCGCGGCGCTGAACGAGGGGCGTCGCTCCGAAGGCGGAGCTCAGCTGCAGGTTCGGATCGGGGTGAACACCGGAGAGGTGGTGGCAACCACCAGCCCGCGCCCGGGAGAAGGGATGGTGACCGGCGACGCGGTGAACATCGCGGCTCGCATCCAACAGGAAGCGGACCCGGGCCAGATCGCGGTCGGGGAGCGCACGGCCGCCGCCGCTCCAGCTTTCACGTTCCGTGACCTCGGCGCGCAACGACTGCGTGGCAAGGCGTCCCCGGTCGCCGTGCGCGAGCTGGTCGGCGAGGCCGCCGGCGCGCACGCACGAGGGGTCCATGGCCTGCGTTCACCGCTCGTCGGTCGCGATGCGGAACTTGACCTCCTCGTGTCGCTCTACGAGCGGGTCGCCGCCGAACGCCGGCCGCACCTGGTGACGCTGTACGGCGAGCCCGGTGTCGGGAAGAGCCGGCTGACGGTCGAGTTTCTGGCCGCGCTGGTGAAGCGCCCGCAGCCGCCCCGGGTCGTCCGCGGCCGCTGCCTCTCGTATGGATCGGGCGTCACGTTCTGGCCGCTGGCCGAGATCCTCAAGTCGCAAGCGGGCATTCTCGATAGCGACCCGCCGGACGACGTCGTGGGCAAGCTCACCGAATTCGGCAAGCGCGTCCTCACCGCCCTGGTCGCGCAGGATCCGCCGCGCGCGGCGGCCCTCCTCGGCTACACGGTGGGGATCGCGGTGCCCGGGTTCGAGTTCGAGCGCCTCGAGCCGGAGCAGCTGCGCGTGGAGATCCACGGCGCCTGGCGGTCGTTCTTCTCAGCCCTGGCCGCTGACGGGCCGCTGGTGGTGGTCATCGACGACATCCACTGGGCCGACGGGGCCCTACTCGACCTGGTCGAGGACGTCAGCGAGAGAGTCGAGGGAAGCGTGTATTTCCTCTGCCCGTCGCGGCCCGAGCTGACCGACCGGCGGCCGGGCTGGGGCGGCGGCCGACGCAGCTTCTCCAGCGTATTCCTGGACCCGCTGCCGCCAGCGGCCACCGCAGAGCTGGTGGATCACCTTCTCGAAGTCGCGGAGCTCCCCGCCGCATTGCGCGCACGCATCGTGGAACGCGCAGATGGCAACCCATTCTTCGTGGAGGAGATCCTCCGTCAGCTCATCGACGAGGGGCGAATCGTGCAGAGCGCGGACGGCTGGCAGGCCGACCCCGACCTCTCGACCGTCGAGATCCCGGATACTGTTCAGGCCGTCCTGGCGGCGCGGATCGACCTGCTGGGAAGCGACCAGAAGCGGACCCTGCAGGCCGCCGCGGTGGTCGGACGCATCTTCTGGCCGGCCCCGGTGGCCCGCTTCCTGAACGGATCGGCCGGCGCCCTCGATCAGCACCTCCGGGAGCTCGAGGCACGGGATCTGATCCTGTCGCGCCTGGCCTCGACCATGGCCGGCCAGCCCGAGTACATCTTCAAGCACGCCCTCGTGCGCGACGTGGCGTACGAGAGCATCCCCCGGCGGGACCGCGCCGGGGCTCACCTTAGGGTGGCCGAATGGATTGAGGAGGCGATCGGTGGGCGCCGCATCGAGGTCGTCGAGCTTCTGGCACACCACTACACCGAGGCTGAGCGTGCCACCACGTGGGCGAAGGTGGAGCCAGACCGACGCGAGGAGATCCGAGCGAGGGCGGTGGATTTACTGCTCGAGGCGGCCGAGGAAGCCGCTCGCCACCTGGCGACGGAGCGCGCTCGCGAACGCGTGCGCGTGGCACTTGAACTGGCGCAGGGACCGATCGAGCGTGCCCGGGGCCTGGAGATCTTGGTGGGCATGCAACTGTGGGCCAACGAGGGGGACAACGCCTGGCGCTCCGCCCGCGAGGCGATCGACCTCCGCATGAGCGCCGGTCCGGTCAGCACCGAGGACCGCCGAGCGGTTGCCCGCCTGGCCGGGGTCCTGCTCGCGATGCCTACCCGCTGGCCGGGGTTGATGCGCCACCTTCCAAGCCGCGAAGCGGCTGCTCCCTACCTCGAGCTGGGGCTGACCATGCTGGAAGAAGGCGACAGCGAGGAGCGACTGCGGCTCCTGATAGCTCGCGGGGCCTGGAGCTGGGGCTTCGGCGAGGCGGAGACCGACCCAGAACGCATACAGGAAGATCGAGCCACCGCCGAGGAGGCGGTGGCCATGGCCCGCCGGCTGGGAAGGGCGGACCTCCTGTCCGCCGCCCTCGACGGGCTGGGTGCGACGGGGTCCATGCTAGGCGGCTACCGACTCACGCTGGAGCCACAGGAAGAGCGACTCCGGCTGGTTCCCCAGCTGGACGACATGGTCGAGGTGGTCGACATCTATGGAACGACCGCATGGGCCCTCGCTCACATCGGCGACTTCCGGCGAGCCGCCGAGTTGGCAGCCATCGGCTGGGCGCGCGCCACCGAGATGGGTCTCGCCCACTCCGTGTCTGGCGCCTTCTACGCGGTGGCTAACTTTCGGCTGGGCCGCTGGGAGGAGTTCTGGCGAACGTACACGGCGATCGAGGCCGAGTTTGGTGGGTTGGCCGACCCCGCGACGATGCTCCGCTATCACTCCTACCGCCTGTACGGCGTTGCGGCGTACCTGAGCGAGGTCGTCGGCGATTCAGCATCTGCCGACCGAAACATCGCCCTGCTCGAGCAGTCCCAGGCCGTCCAGGGAAACGTGGGGATCTCGGGGCCACGGCTCTGGATCGTGCAGACCCTGATCAGGCGGCGCGAATTCGATGAGGCCCGCGCTCGCCTGGCCGTTCGTGACCCGGTCCGCGACATCCAGAACCGGGATCTGACCCTCGAGGGGTGGGCCGACCTGATCGCCGCCCAGGGGACGTGGGATGAGGCGCCCGCCATCGTGGCCGAGGCCCGCGAGTGGGCCGACAGGACCGGTTTGCGATTCCTCCCCGCTGTCGCAGACCGGCTGGAGGGGCAGGCGGCTCTGGCGGCTGGCGAACACGATCGGGCCGCCGACTATCTCGGGCGAGCCCGGGACACCTTCACCACGCTGGAAGTCCCCTGGGAGTGCGCGCGGACCGAGCTGTGGCTCGCACAGGCATACTTCGCCGCCGGCCGGCTGAGCGAATCGGCCACCGCCGCTCAGGCGGCGCTGGCGACGTTCCGTGAGCTGAAAGCGCCAACGGAGATCAGCGAGGCCAAGTCCCTGGTCAGCGCGGCTGCGCCAGCCAACCGCTAGGTCAGCGAGCCGATCACCTCACCTAGGGCGCGTTCGAGCCGGTCGTAGCCCAGGTGCTTGCGTCCGATCGCGAAGTTGTGCTCGGCATCGGCTGCCTGTCCGGCGGGGTCGGCGAGGATGGAACGGACCGTCCGGACCGTGTCGTCGGTGACGGCGCCGTTGACCTCCACGAACCGGAACCCGAGCGGCCGGATGTCTGCGTCAAAGACGGGGTATCGGTTGACCAGGACCGGCTTCCCGTAGAAGACCGCCTCCAGCAACGCGTTGCCGAAGCCCTCGTACAGGCTGGGGTAGCTGATGAGGTCCGCCGCCAGGTACGCGTCGGTAAGGGAGTGCGCAGGACCCAGCGGCCGGCCCTCGTGATCAGGTGCAAAGCGGTCGGCCGCGTAGCGCAGGTTGACCTTGGCCCGCTCCGCTCGCCGCTCGAGCGAGATCAGGTAATCGAGGCCCTCGTCACCCGCGGGGCTGGTGATGAGCAGGACGGCGTGCGGATCGCCCAACCGACCCACCAGGTCGATGGCCAGCTCGATACCCTTGCGCGGCACGACCCGGGTGGGTTGCACGATCAGGTATCCCTCCTCGCTCATGCCCAGCTCCGTCCGGAGCTGGCGGCGGATGTCCGGACGCGGCGGCGGGCGCGGCGTGCTGAAGTCGAACACGTTGGGGACGACGGTCGACGACAGGCCGCGCCGCGCCTGGAGGCCGGCCGCGGCCAGTGAGCTGATGCTCACGTGCCGAACCGTGGGCAGGTCGGGCGGAAAGGATGCCTCCAGGAGGTCAGGCACGACGCATCGGTTGAACCGCTCGCGCTCCCACCAGTAGTCGTGGTGGTGCCCGATGGCGGGCAGACCGGTCTGCTCGACCAGGGTGTGCAGAGCGACCCCCAGCGGCAGCTGCATCGGGATCGCCCACCCGTTTTCGATCACGAGCAGATCGAGCCGCTCGGTTTCGACCCACGCGGCGAGGACCGGCAGCAGCTGGCCGGCCAGGCGCTGGATCTCGGTGCGGACCGCCTGCGGGTCGCTGTCCGGATCAAAGGCAGCCGAGGTCACGCGCGCCGCGGGCGGGTGCCGGAAATGCATGGCCGGGACCAGCCGAGCGCTGTAGCGGAGCGCATCCACCTCCCCCGCGCACAGCCGGACCTCGTGGCCCATCCGCTCCAGGACCGCTTCCCACTTGGCGGTCTCGAACGTCACGCCGTCGACGCCGGCCAGCCGGGTGGCGACGATACCGATGCGCACGGTGGGTGATCCTAGCCGACCGGTGACGGGCCGATACACTCAGCGGCATGTCATCGCTGCCGATCGTGGCCATCGTCGGGCGCCCGAACGTCGGGAAGAGCACGCTCTTCAACCGGATGGTGGGCGAGCGGTCGGCCATCGTGGAGGACACCGCGGGCACGACCCGCGATCGGGTGTACGGCGAAACAGACTGGAATGGCCGCCGCTTCATGATGGTCGACACCGGAGGATTGGAGCTGGAGCCGGGGACCAGCATCGAGGAGCGCGTTCAGGATCAGGCGCGCGTGGCCATCGATGAAGCGGACCTGGTCCTGTTCGTGGTTGACGCCGCGGCCGGCCTGGCGCCATTGGATTACGAGGTGGCGGATCGGCTTCGCAAGGCACATCGACCCACCATCCTGGTCATCAACAAGGCCGACAACGTGCGGCGCGAGGCCGAGGGCGCCGAGTTCTACGCCCTGGGCTTCGACCCGGCCATCACCATCAGCGCGGCACATGGCCGGAACACCGGCGACCTGGCCGATCTCATCGTCGAGCATCTCCCGCCCGCGTCGGAGGCGCCCGAGGCCGAGGCGGCGCCATCGGTCATGCGTGATGAGGATGACCTCCCGACCGACGCCGAGCTGGAGGAGCTGGCCGCGGCCGATATCGGTCCACCTCGGGTGGCCATCGTGGGACGACCCAACACCGGCAAGTCGACGCTCGTCAACCGGGTGCTGGGCAAGGAGCGGATGATCGTCAGCGAAACTCCCGGCACCACCCGTGATGCGGTCGACGCCGAGGTGACGGTGGATGGCGAGCCGATGGTGTTGATCGACACGGCCGGCATCCGCCGCCGGGGCTCCATTCAGCGCGGCACCGAGCACTACAGCGTGCTCCGCAGCCTGAAGGCCATCGACCGAGCCGACGTGGCCGTGGTCCTGACCGATGCGGTCGAGGGCTTCACCGCACAGGACGCCCACGTGGTGGGCCACGTGCTGGAGGCCGGCAAGGGCCTGGTGCTGGTCATCAATAAATGGGACGCCATCGAGAAGGACGACAAGACCGCCGATGACTGGCTGCACACCCTGCGCCGGGATGCGCCGTACCTCCAATGGGCCGATATCGTGTTCGCCTCGGGACTGACCGGCCAGCGGGTGGATCGCATCCTGCGCCAGGCCCGGCGCGTGGCGGAGGAGCGCTACCGGCGCGTGCCAACCGCCGAGGTCAACCGAGTGGTGGGTGAGGCGGTGGCAGCGCACACGCCTCCGGTGGCCCGCGGCCGCCAGGCGAAGATCCTGTACGCGACCCAGGTGGCGGTGGCGCCCCCCACCTTCGTGATCTTCGTCAACGACCCGGAGCTGTTCCACTTCTCGTACCGGCGCTACCTCGAGAACCAGCTGCGCGACGCGTTCGGCTTTGCCGGAACCCCGATCCGCCTCCGCTTCCGCGCCCGCGCCGCCGGGGAGCGACCCCGCGCCCGCAGAACCCGAGCCGCCGCTCGCTAGGCCGGCGCTATCCTCGCCGCGCATGGCGGAGCGGATCGCGGTCATCGGGGCCGGGGCGTGGGGGACGACCCTGGCCCGCTTGCTGGCCGCCGCCGATCACTCCGTCACCCTGTGGGCCCACCGGCCGGAGGCCGCTGAGGAGATGGCGCGCGATCGGGAGAACCGCCGCTACCTCCCGGAGCACCCATTCCCGCCGGGCCTGCTCGTCACCGGTGACGCCGGCGAGCTGAAAACCCCGCATCGGCTCTACGTGCTCGCCGTCCCGTCGGCGCACGCGCGAGAGACCCTGCGCCGCGTTGCAGGCGAGCTCGCGCCTAGGACGCCGTTCCTGTCGGTAGTGAAGGGGATCGAGGCCGGGACCCAGGCCCGGATGAGCGAGGTCCTCGGGGAGGAGGCGCCCGGGCGGGGCGTGTCGGTGCTGTCGGGCCCGAACCTGGCCGGGGAAGTCGCGTCCGGCCTGCCCGCCGGGACGGTTGTCGCATCTTCTGATCCCGCGCTGGCGGCCGAGGTTGCCGCCCTGCTCGGGTCGGACCAGTTTCGCGTCTACACCAACCCCGACGTCGTGGGCGTGGAGCTGGGCGGGGCGCTGAAGAACGTCATTGCCCTGGCGGCGGGTATGGCCGATGGCCTGCGGATGGGGGACAGCGGCAAGGCGGCCATCGTCACCCGCGGGCTGGCCGAGATCACGCGGCTGGGCGTCGCCGCCGGCGCCGACCCACGCACCTTCGCCGGGCTGGCCGGGGTGGGCGACCTGATCGCCACCTGCATGAGCCAGCTGTCGCGCAACCGGCGGGCAGGCGAGCTGCTGGCCACGAACATGGCCTGGGCCGACATCGCGGCCGAGCTGGGCGGCGTGGCCGAGGGCGAGACCACGGTCACCGGCGCCCTGGCCTTGGCGGCCCGGCACGGGGTCGAGATGCCAATAGCCGAGCAGGTGGATGCGGTCATCCACCGCGGCCGCCCTCCGCTCGAGGCAATGGCAATGTTGATGGCCCGCGCCCAGAAGGACGAGCTGACTGGGCGAGAGGCGTAGCGCACAGAGGCGCCTTGCGGCCCATGCCCATCTTCTGGGACCATGCCGTCTCCATCACGTCGGGGCGTAGCGCAGCCTGGTAGCGCACCTGAATGGGGTTCAGGAGGTCGCTGGTTCGAATCCAGTCGCCCCGACCATCAATCTGAGCACGAAAATGCTCCTCTCGGCGACGCCGGAGGAGCCGCTCGACTTACATCGGATGCAATAGGTAACCGAGAGCGAAGGCGATGAGCCCCGCGGCGCCGACGATGCCAATGCCGCGGGAGAGGATCCTGCCCATTGTGGTACGAGTGGTCATTGCCGGTCTCTCCCTGGAACTCCCTGCTCCCCTGGAGTTCGGCGCGGTGGCTTCCACGTAGACCCTCCGGGGCTGATGCCCGCCACCCTAAACCGGAAGTACTGGACCTGCCCAGTACCTCTGGAGCGCTCTCGGTATGGTGCGGTGAGGTCCGGTCTGAACGTGGGGGTTGTGGTTGTTGCACTGTCGCACCGGAATCGCGACGACATAGAGCCAATTCAACACAGCGATACCTCGAACCCGTCCCTCAGTCGAACGCGTTTTGGGGATCTCGGGTAGACGATTTGCACCCTCAAACTGGTACCCTGAGGACGGTGGACCTGATCCACGGCCACGGCTGGCATCGGAGGTAGGGCATGGGATTCCTGATTGCGGTTCTGGTCAACGCCGTGGCCCTCTGGGCGGCCGTGCAGGTGCTCGACGGACTGGACTTCTCGGGCGATCCGATCCAGTGGCTGATCCTGGCCCTGATCTTCGGCCTGGTGAACGCGATCGTGAAACCGGTCCTCAAGATCCTCACCTTCCCGATCACTATCGTCACGCTGGGCCTGTTCCTGCTGGTCCTGAACGCGGCGATGCTGTACCTGACCAGCTGGCTGGCCGCCCAGATCGGTCTGACCTTCACGATTGCCGGGATCCTGGACGCCATCCTGGGCGCCATCGTGATCGCCATCGTCGGGATGGTCCTCAGCTACGCGCTGGGAGCGATGGGCGTCGACTGACCCGTTCGGGACCCCGGCTCTCCGCGTCGCGAGTGGCCGAGCCGCCGTGCCCGCCCCACCTCGCGTCGCGTTCCTGTTCGCCTTCTGGGTGGGGGTGCTGACCGCACTGACCGGTCCGCTGGCCCTCGTCAACCCGCTGTTCATCGGCTGGCTGCAGGACCGCCACGACGTGGCAGACAAGCTGCAGCGGTCCCAGGACGAGCTGGACCGCATCAACGGCGAGATCGTGTGGGACATCATTTCGGGAGGTGAGTTCGCCGTCGCGTTCGCGAACGGAAGGGCGGTCCTGGATGCGTCGGAGCGTTCGCACATGGACGACGTCAGCCGCCTGGTCCGGATCCTGGTCATCCTGGAACTGGTGGCAGTCGCGTTCGCGGCATGGGGCGGCCGGCTGCTCATGACCGAGGCTCGTCGCCTTGGGCGCATGCTGATCTACGGGGCGGGCGGCGTGGGGGCGGCGACCCTGGCGATCGGCGCATTCGCGGTTCTGGCTTGGGACAGCGCCTTCACGCTCTTCCACGAGCTGCTCTTCCCGCCGGGGACCTGGACCTTTCCCGCCGACTCCTCCCTGATCCAGCTCTACCCGCCCGAGTTCTGGTTCGACGCGGCCATGGCGGCTGGTGCGTTGATCCTGATCACCGCCGCCACCCTGTCCTACGCGGGCTGGCGCCGGATCCGCGAGGACGACCCCCGACCAACGTGCTGAGCGTCGAGGAGGCCCGCGAGCGGCTGTTGGGCATGGCGCCCGAGCCACGAGTTGAGACGGTTCAGCTGGCAGACGCACTCGGCCGCGCGCTCGATGTCGCGGTGATCGAGGCACTCATCGACGTCCCGCCGTTCGCGAACGCGGCCATGGACGGCTTCGCGGTGCGCGCCGCCGACCTGCCGGGTCGGCTGCCCGTGACTGGGGAGGTCGCGGCCGGAGCCCGAGAATGGCCATCCGTCCAGCCCGGGGCCGCCATTCGCATCTCGACGGGCGCACCACTTCCGCCGGGTGCGGACACGGTTGTCCCGCTCGAGCGGGCCTCGGAGGCCGACGGGGTCATCGAGGTCACCGAACCGATCCCGGCAGGCTCCGACGTTCGTGCCGCCGGCCACGACACGCGCGCCGGCGAGGCGGTTCATCTGCCGAATCCGCTCACTCCGGCGGGAATCGGGGTCCTCGCTTCGCTGGGCGTGGCCGAGGTCCTGGTTCGCGCCCGACCCCGGGTTGCCATAGTCTCGAGCGGCGAGGAACTCGTCGCGCCGGGGACGTCGCTCGAGCCCGGCCAGATCTACGACGCCAATGCGCCGTCCTTGGCCGCCGCCATCGCCGAAGCCGGGGGTGAGCCGATCCTGAGGGGCCATGTCGGTGACGACCCGGACACAGTGGCCCGAGCCCTGACCGATGCGTCTGCGGACGCAGATGTGGTCCTCACCTCGGGCGGGGTCAGCGTGGGCCGCCACGACCATGTTCGCGGCGCGATCGAGCGCCTGGGCCGTCTCGACTTCTGGCGCATCGCCATGCAACCCGGCAAGCCGCTCGCGGTGGGAGTCGTGACCGGCCGGCCCGTGATCGGGCTTCCGGGGAACCCGGTCAGCGCGCTCGTGGTCACGGAGCTCCTGGTGCGGCCCCTCATCCGGGCCGTCCTTGGCCTGACCGGGGATGGTCGTTTCCACGTCGAGGCAGTGCTGGACGAGGACCTCCGCAAGGACCCGGAGCGCACGGCCTACCTGCGCGTAAGGTTGCGCCAGACCGATGCCGGCTGGGCTGCCCGCCCAGCCGGTGGTCAGCTGTCGTCGCAGCTGCGGGCTTTGGCCGCCGCAAACGGCCTGTTGGTGGTTCCCGCGGGCGAGACCGCTGGACGAGCCGGCCAATCGTACGAGACGATCCTGCTGGGAGAACCCGACCCCGCGGAGGACCGATGAAGCCATCCCATCTGGACCCGGACGGCGCGCCACAAATGGTCGACGTGGGCGACAAGCCCGTCACCGCTCGCCGGGCGGTCGCGGAGGCAACCGTGCGGATGCGGCCCGAAGTCCTGGCCACGCTGCTCGACGCCGGAGGGCCAAAGGGGGACGCGTTGGTGGTGGCTCGTCTGGCGGGCATTGCGGCCGCCAAGCGGACTCCCGAGCTCATCCCGCTGGCCCACCCGATCCCGCTCGACGTGGTGGAGATCGAGCCGATCGCGGACCGAGACGCGGGCACCCTGACCTTCCGGGCCGAGGTCCGGGCCACGGCACGCACCGGGGTGGAGATGGAAGCGTTGACCGCGGCCGCCGTGGCCGCGCTGGCCGTGTACGACATGGCCAAGGCTCTCCAGCGCGACATCGTCATCGAGCACGTCCGTCTGCTCGAGAAGTCGGGCGGTCGCAGCGGGGACTACCGCGCCGCTGAAGCCCCAGCGCCCGCGCCGGAGCCGCCTCTGGCCGTCGCTGCCCCGCCCGAGGCGGTGGTCGTCGTTGTGAGCACCCGGGCAGCAGCCGGGACGCGCCCCGACACGGTTGGACCCCAGCTCGTGGGGCGGTTGGCGGCGGAGGGCTGGACGGTGTCGCCCGAACCGATCGTGATTGCAGACGACGAGTCAAACCTGGGCCGTCTGCTGGGGGAGCTGGCGGATAGGGGCTATCGGCTCATCCTGACCACCGGCGGGACGGGTCTCACCCCCACCGACCGCACCCCTGAGGCGACAAACCGCGCCGCGGACCGGCTCGTGCCGGGCCTGGCCGAGCTCATGCGGAGCGCCGGGCTGGCCTCCACCCCGCAGGCCGCCCTCTCGCGCGGGGTTGTGGCTGTGCGCGCCGCGACCCTGATCGTCAACCTGCCGGGATCGCCGGCCGGAGCCATGGAATCGCTGGAGGCGGTGCTGCCGGTTTTACGCCACGCCAGCGATCAGCTGAGAGGCGGCGACCACCACTGAGCGCCCGCTAGGATGGGCGGCGCATGCCGCCCAATCCGCCGGAGCTCCCGTATTACCCGCTGATCGTCGTTCCGCTGCTGGCGGCCATCTTCCTGTTCTGGCGGCGCGCCCGGCTCCACATGGCCGTTCTGCGGGCCGGGAAGCCGCTCGGACGCATGGACAAGCCCAGGGAACGCATCTGGGGCGTCCTGCGCTACGTCATTGCGCAGGAACGCCTGCTGCGCGACCCGGTCCCGGGCCTCATGCACGCCTTCGTGTTCTGGGGCTTCCTGGTCCTGCTGGTCACCACCGGCAACTACCTCCTCAACGGTCTGGTCGAGGCCATCGTGACCGCCATCCCGCTCGTCGGCGGCCTGCTGTGGGCGCTCGCCATCTTTGGCGCGAATGCGTTCATCGGGCTGGTGCTGGTCGGGATCGGCTATTCGGCATTCCGGCGCATCGTCATCCGCCCCGCGCGGTTGGCGCTCAGCAAGGACGCCTTCGTGATCCTGGGCCTCATCGGCCTGGTCGTGCTCACCGAAGCCTTCGCCGACGCCTTCGGCTATGTGCTGGAGCCGAACAACCCGACCCGCATCGTGGCCGTGATCGCCGGGCCGCTGAGCCTCCCGCTGGAGCTGTTCGGCACCAACGTCGCGGCGGTCGGCTTCGGCGTCTTCGCGTGGGCCCACGTGCTGTCCGTCATGGCCTTCGGAACCTACCTGCCGTACAGCAAGCACCTCCACATCATCAGCAGCGAGCCGAACGTCTACCTGCGCAACCTCGAGCCACTCGGCGCGCTGCGCAAGATGGACCTCGAGGCCGAGCCGCCGGCCAACGGGGGCGCCACCTTCGGGGCCGCGGCCCTGCGCGACCTGACCTGGCGCCACCTGCTCGACCCGCTGGCCTGCACCGAGTGCGGGCGCTGCATGGAGTTCTGTCCGGCTTCGATGAGCGGCAAGACGCTGTCACCCAAACACCTTATGGAGGGCCTGCGCGACCAGATCGTGGCTGCCGAGACCGCGCTCGGTGCCGCGGCCGGTGCTCAGCGTGCGGCTAAAGGCGGCGCCAACGGGGGACCGGAGGCATCGGACCACTCGCTGTCCCTGGCCCGCCAGCGCGCGCTCGACGCAATGAGCCTGCCCCTGGTCGACAACGCCATCCCGGAGGAGGCGGTTTGGCAGTGCACGACGTGCGGGTGGTGCGTCGAGGGGTGCCCGGTGCTCATCGAGCACGTCGACACCATCGTCGAGATCCGCCGCAACCTGGTTTTGGAAGAGAGCCGCTTCCCGCGCGAGCTCCAGGCCGCGTTCCGGAACATGGAGACCGCCGGCAACCCGTGGGGCCAGCCGCGGTCGGCGCGGCTGGACTGGGCCAAGGGCCTCGACGTATCGGTCCTGGGACAGCCGAACGGACAGACCGATGGAGAGGCCGTAGCCGAGTCCGAATCTGCACCCGAGGGAATCCTGTACTGGGTCGGCTGCGCCGGAGCGTTCGACGAACGGAACCGCAAGGTGGTGCGCGCCATGGCCGCTCTGCTGCGGCAGGCCGGCATCCCGTTCTCGGTGCTCGGATCAGGGGAGACGTGCAGCGGTGATCCCGCCCGTCGGGCGGGCAACGAGTACCTGTTCCAGATCCTGGCCGAGGAGAACGTGGCGACCCTCACCAACGCCCACAACGAGCATGGGATTCGGACCGTGGTCGCGTCCTGCCCGCATTGTTTCAACACCATTCGCAACGAATACCCGCAGTTCGGGCTGAGCGGGATCGAGGTCATCCACCACACCCAGCTCCTCGAAACCCTGCTCGCCGACGGGCGGCTCAAGCCGGTGTTCGGTGTCAGCCACCGGGCCATCGCCTACCACGATGCCTGCTATCTGGGTCGCTACAACGACGTGTACGAGCCGGGCCGGCGGGTGGTCGAGGGCGTGCCGGGCAACGAGGTGGTCGAGATGGACCTCCATCATCGGCGCGGAATGTGCTGCGGTGCGGGCGGGGCCCGGATGTGGATGGAGGAGCACGAGGGTCGGCGCATCAACCACGTCCGCACCGAGCAGGCGCTCGGCACCGGGGCCGCGGCCATCGCCACCGCGTGCCCGTTCTGCCTGGTCATGCTCCGCGACGGGACCAACGACCTCGGGCGCGAGGACGTGCCGGTCCGAGACGTGGCCGAGCTGCTGGCGGATGCCACCGGGGTCTGGATCCGTGACGCGGCTGCCACGGCCGAAGCCGCCCGCCTGACCTGACAGGCAAGGTATTCTCGCGCCGACCGCACGAGAAACGAACCGCATGGCACTGACCCAGACGAGCCGCATCAACCGCCAGCGCCTCGCCCAGCTGGCCGCGCGCGAGCAGGCGTCCTACCGCGAGCGGACCGCGAAGAGCCGGGCCCTACTGGAGCGGGCCAAGCAGTCGCTCCCGATGGGGGTGGCCAGCTCGTTCCAGGTCTACGACCCGTACCCGACGTTCATGAGCGAGGCCCGCGGGTCACGCATCTGGGACGCGGATGGCAACGAGTACATCGACTTCGACATGGCCTTTGGGGTCCTCGCCGCCGGCCACAGCCACCCCGAGGTCGTGGAGGCCGTCCGCGAGCGTGTCGGCCGGGGCACGATCTTCACCTTCCCGTCCGAGGAGGGGGCGGTGGCCGCCGAGGAGATCCGCCGCCGCTTCGGGATGGACCTGGTCCGCTTCGGCAACTCGGGGACCGAGGTCACGATGGATGCCCTCCGCATCGCCCGCGGGTTCACTGGCCGCGACAAGATCGTGAAGTTCGAGGGCGGATATCACGGCCATCACGATGACGTCCTGATCAGCATCCTGCCCCCGGCCGAGCTCATGGGCCCGGTCGACGCCCCGAACTCGGTGCCCGCCTCGGCCGGCATCCCCCGGTCACGCCTCGAGGACACCGTGGTCGCGCCGTTCAACAATGCCGACGCGCTGGAGGCCATCCTCGAGCGCCACCGCGGTGAGATCGCGGCCATCATCGTCGAGCCCATCCAGTACAACATCGGGGTCGTCCCGCCGCTTCCCGGGTTCCTGGAGCGCGTCCGCGAGCTGGCCACCACCCACGGGGCGGTCCTCATCTTCGACGAAGTGAAGACCGGAGTCGTGATCGCCTACGGCGGCGGCACCCAACGCTTCGGGGTCCAGCCCGACATGGTGTGCCTGGCCAAGAGCATCGGCGGCGGGCTCCCGGTGGCGGCCATCGCCGGTCGCGATGCCGTCATGCGCGTGGTGGAGAGCGGTGCCACCACGACCAGTCTTGGTGCTGCCGACCACGTGGCCCACCAGGGCACCTACAACGGCAACCCGGTGTCCATGGCGGCCACCGTGGCGACCTTGACCCGAGTCCTGATCCCGGACGTGTATCCGGAGCTGGAGCGGCTGGGCGACCGGCTTCGGTCCGAGTGCCAGGCGGTCCTCGAGGAGCACCACCTGCCCGGTTACGCGATCAACGTCGGCGCCAAGGGCGCGGTCCTGTTCAGCTCCAAGCGGGTGACGAACTACCGCGACTTCATCGGCCTCGACGAGGAGCTGTGGACCGCGTTCTACTTCTTCCTGGCCAATCGCGGCATCCTCCTGCCTCCGGGGCCGGATGAGCAGTGGACCCTGTCGGTGGCGCACACGGATGCGGACATCGACCGGCACGTGGAGGTGTTCCGGGAGTTCGCCCGCGAGCTGAGCGGCTGAGCGTTAGACTCGCGCCACTTTGGCCCCACTGACATCCACCGAGAGTCAGGCCTCGGCGACCGGGTATCGGCTCAGCCGTGAGCACGATGAGCTACGGGCGCTCGTTCGGCGGCTGGCCGAGGAGCGGATTGCGCCCCGGGCAGCGG
The DNA here is from genome assembly GCA_038040195.1 of Chloroflexota bacterium. Taxonomy (NCBI): domain Bacteria; kingdom Bacillati; phylum Chloroflexota; species Chloroflexota bacterium. The sequence goes on from JBBPIR010000002.1 coordinate 73,065, forward strand.
AGATCGACGAGAAGGCGGAGTTCCCGTGGGACCTCAAGCAGCTGCTGGCCGAGCATGACCTGCTGGGGACGTGCTTCTCCGAGCGTCACGGGGGAACCGCCCTGGACGGGATCGGGCAGGCGATCGTGGTCGAGGAGGTGGCCCGCGCCGACGCGACCACCAGCCTGATCCCGATCATCCAGAAGCTCGGCGCGCTGCCGATCATGCTGGCCGGGAGTGAGGAACAGAAGGACCGATACTTCCCGCGCTTGGCGTCCGGGGAGTGGCTTCCGGCCTTCGCCCTGACCGAGGACAGCGCGGGCAGCGACGTGGCCTCTCTCCGGATGCGCGCCCGCCGTGACGGGGACGACTACCTCCTGACCGGCACCAAGCGCTTCATCACCCATGGCTCGGTGGCCAACCTGCTCTCCGTGTTCGCCCTGACCGATGCGGAGGCCGGCGGCCGAAAAGGGATGAGCGCGTTCATCGTGGAGACCGATACGCCCGGCTTCTCGGTGGCCCGCCTGGAGCACAAGATGGGCATCCGTGGCTCGCCCACCGCCGAATTGACCTTCGACGAGGTCAGGGTTCCGGCCGCCAACCGGCTGGGCGAGGAAGGCGACGGCTTCAAGATCGCGATGTCGACCCTGGACCGATCCCGCCTGGCGATCGCCTCCCAGGCGGTGGGGATCGCCCAGGGCGCCACCGATGCGGCCCTGGCCTACGCCGCCGAGCGGCGTCAGTTCGGGGAGCGGATCGTCGACTTCCAGGCCATCCAGTTCATGCTGGCCGACATGGCGTCGCAGACCGAGGCCGCCCGTCAGCTGACGTACGCCGCCTGCGCCCGCGTCGACGACGAGGACCCGAACCTCGCCTACTGGACCAGCGCCGCCAAGCTCATAGCGGGCGACACGGCCATGCGGGCCACCACCGATGCGGTCCAGATCTTCGGCGGGTACGGGTACATCACCGAGTACCCGGTGGAGCGGATGATGCGGGACGCCAAGATCACCCAGCTCTACGAGGGGACACAGCAGATCCAGCGCCTGGTCATCGCTCGCCGTCTGCTGGCGCGGGCCGGCATCGAATCGCGCAGCCGGTAGGCGAGGGACGTTTCGCGCGTGAAGATCGTGGTCTGCGTCAAGCAGGTGCCGGCCACCACCGCCGAGAAGCGCTACACCTCGGAACTCAGGTTGGACCGCGCGGCGACCGAGGCGGTCATCAACCCCCTGGACGAGTACGCCATCGAGCAGGCCCTGCGCCTGAAGGAGGGCGGGGTTGTGGACGAGGTCGTGTACCTATCCATGGGCCCCGATTCGGCGTCCGAGGCGCTCCGCCGGTCTCTGGCCATGGGGGGCGACGGGGGAGTGCTGGTCACCGACCCTGCGCTGGCCGGCGCCGACGAGTGGGTGACCGCCCGGGTCCTGGCCGCCGCTCTGGACAAGCTGGCTCCCGAGGTGTCGCTGATGGGCATGGCCTCCGACGACGCGCGCGGCTCGTTGGTCCCCGGTGCGGTGGCCGCCATCCGCGGCGTGCCGCTGCTGGCCTACGGCTCCGAGCTGCGCCTGACCGATGGCGCCGCGCAGATCCGCCGTCTGAACCCGACCGGTTTCGACCTCCTGGAGGCCCCGTTGCCGGTCGTGGCCAGCGTCACCGACCAGGTGGGGGAGCCGCGGTACGCCAGCCTGAAGGGGATCATGGCCGCCCGTCGCATGGAGCTCACGACCTGGGCGCTGGCGGATCTTGGGCTGGATCCCGCCGATCTGGCACCGCTGACCCGGGTGGTGGCCGCGGACCCGCCGCCGGCCAAGCCGCCCGCCCAGGTCATCTCCGGCGTGGCGCCCGATGAAGCGGCGTCGCGGGTTGCCGACTGGCTGGCCGAGCGGAAGCTGATCGCCTGATGGCCGACGTCGCGTTCCTGGCCGAGTTCGTCGACGGTCACCCCACGCGGTCTGCCCTCGAGCTGGCGGCCGGCGCGGCGGAGCTTGCCGCGGCCGCCGGGGGAGGGGCGGTGGGTTTGGCCTACGGACCCGGCGCTGCGGATGGCGCGGCGGGCCTGGGAGCGGCCGGGGCGGCCCGGGTCGTCGTGCTCGGCTCGGAGGCCGCACCGGCGGTCACGATCGCGGGCCCCCTCGTCGAAGCGGTCCGCGACGCGGGCCTGGTGGCCGTCCTCGCCCCTGCCACGCCCGACGGCCGTGACCTGTCCGGGGTCCTGGTCGGGTCCCTCGGACTGCCCGGTTTCGGGCCGGTTCGGGCAGTACGAATGGAGGGTGGCGCAGTCCGGTGCGAGATGTCCACGCTTCAGGGTGCAATGATCACTGCGTCCCAGCCGGCGCCATCCGCGCCGGCGACGTCCGTTGTGCTGGTCAGCTCCGGCACCTACGCCCCATCTGAGGGCGGCAGCGGGACGGCCGTGGTCAGCCAGGCCCCGGCCGCCGACAGCCCGCAGGCCAAGGTCCGCATTGTGGAGACTGCCGCGGAGGCTGCCGCCATCGCCGCTCTCGAGGAGGCGGAGATTATCGTCGCCGGCGGTCGAGGGGTGGGCAGCGAGGCCGGCTTCGAGGCCCTGAACCAGCTGGCGGCCGTATTGGGCGGTGTGGTTGGCGCCAGCCGAGCAGCGGCTGATGCGGGATGGGTACCGTATCAGCTGCAGATCGGTCAGACTGGAAAGGTCGTGAAACCCGCCCTCTACCTGGCCGTCGGCATCAGCGGCGCCATCCAGCACCGGGTGGGGATGCAGGCTGCGGAGCACATCGTGGCCATCAACCGCGATCCCGATGCGCCCATCGGCGAGTTCGCTGACCTGTTCGTCGTGGGCGACCTGTTCGAGATCGTGCCGCGCCTGACGGCAGAGATCGAACGGCGGAAGGGGGCATGAGCGTGGCGATGTTCCGTCGGCGCTTTTCCGAACACCTCGATGCGGGGCAGCTGACCTCGTATCGGAAGGCCATGGGTCCGCGCATCGAGCGCATCGAGGCCCTGTGCGACACGGTGAGCGAGATCGCCGACGACCTGCGGCGCAAGACTCGCGAGCCGGATGAGATCGACGAGCACCTGGCCAAGGCCGAGTCCGAGCTGGACGAGATCGCGCTGTCGGTCGCTGAGCAGCTGGCGCCTGAACCGTTGCAGGCCCTCCACGCCGAGTTCGACGCCAACCTGGAGCGCGCCCTGCGGGGCGTGGTGACCATCGAGCGCGGCTGCGGGCTGACCCGGATTCCTCACGCGACGATCTACGACGACGAGCCGCAGGCATACTGGAAGCAGGGCCACCTGAATGTCGTCCACGCCCAGATGCGGATGCGTGAGATCGCCGAGGTCCTGTTCGCCTGGAAGGCCGGCGCGCCGGCCGAGGCCTCGGTCACGGCCCGCATCCACCAGATCGGGGCCTGACGGCCGGTCGAAAGCGCCACATCTTGTGGTATGGTACCCATCGGTACCACCCGTGGTGTAGTTTGAGCCGGAGAGGAGCCACATGCGCTGTCCGCGCTGCAACGAGTCGGGAACGCGCGTCATCGACTCTCGTGACCTGGAGAACGGCAGCAGCATCCGCCGCCGTCGCGAATGCGAGACGTGCGCCTTTCGGTTCACGACCTACGAACGCCCCGAGGGGGCGCGGCTGATCGTCGTCAAGCGCGACGGGTCGCGGGAGGAGTTCGAGCGCGCCAAGGTGCTGGCTGGTCTCATGAAGGCCTGCGAGAAGCGACCGGTGACCCTGGCCCGCCTGGAAGCGGCGGCCGATGAGATCGAAGCCCGCCTCCGCGAGCGCGGGGACGGCGAGGTCAGCTCCAAGGACGTCGGCAAGCTGGCCACCGAGGCACTGCGCGGGATCGACCAGCTGGCCTACATCCGGTTCGCATCGGTCTATCACAGCTACGAGGACCTCGGGACGCTCAAGCGGGAGGTGGACCGCCTCATCCGTCAGCGGAGCGGGCCCAGCGAGTGATCCTGTCCGACCGGGACATCCGGGCGGAGCTGGCGGCCGGCCGGATCGTCATCGACCCGTTCGACCCCGACGCGGTCCAACCCTCAAGCGTAGACCTGCACCTGGACCGCTCGTTTCGCGTGTTCCGCAACACGCGCTACCCGTTCATCGACGTCCGCGAGGAGCAGCCGGACCTCACCGAACTGGTCACGATCGCCGGTGACGAACCGTTCATCCTGCATCCCGGCGAGTTCGTCTTGGGCTCGACCTTCGAGCGCGTCGCGCTGCCCGACGACCTGGTCGCCCGCCTTGAGGGCAAGTCCAGCCTGGGCCGGCTGGGACTCCTCATCCACTCCACCGCCGGCTACGTCGATCCCGGCTGGGACGGCCACCTGACGCTCGAGCTGTCGAACGTGGCCAACCTGCCGATTACCCTGCTGGACGGGATGAAGATCGGCCAGATCAGCTTCCAGCGCCTGAGCAGCCCGGTCGATCGGGCGTACGGCGACCCCGCCCTCGGCTCGCGCTACCGCGGCCAGACCGAACCCACCGCCAGCCGCTACTTCGCCGATTTCGAGCGCGGCCGCGCGCGACGCGCCGACCGCGACTGACGGGACCGAGGCGCGGCATGCCCGAGCCGCTGTACGCCATCACGCCCCCCGCCGAAGCTCGGCCCTTTTCCGGCGGGGTCCTGGTCCGGGTCGTACGGGCCGGCTGGTTCCGGCCCGACGCGGGCGGCTTCTTCGGGGTAGTGCCTCAACCCCTCTGGTCCCGCTTAGCCCAGACCGATGAGCGTGGCCGGATCGTGTGCCGGCTCAACCTCTTGCTGGTCGAGGCCGGTGGAAAGCGGATCCTGGTCGAGACCGGCACCGGGCTCCGGATGACCGCGCGCGACCGCGACATCAAGGGGGTTGAGGGCGGCGACCCGGTCGCAGCCCTGCAAGCGGTGGGCGAGGACCCGGACCGGATTGATTTCGTGGTCCTCAGCCACCTCCACTACGACCACGCCGGGGGCATGGTCGGGGCCGATGGGCGGCCTGCGTTTCGGAACGCCCGGTACGTCGTCCAGCGCGACGAGGCTCGGGCGGCGCACGGTGACGAGCTGCGCCTGGCCGGGATCATGGAGCGCGACCAGCTGGCCGTGGTCCAGGCCGCGGGGCAGCTGGCCGAGGTCCATGGCGACGTCGAGCTGGTGGAAGGGGTGACCGTTGCCCGCACCGGCGGCCACACGCGCGGGTCGCAGGCAGTTCTACTGGGCCGTGCCGAGGCCCAGGGGGAGCGGGGCATCTTCTTCGGCGACCTGATTCCCACTCGCTGGCAGCTCCCCGTGCGCTGGACGAGCGCCTACGACGACTATCCCATCGAGGCCGTGGAGGTCCGGCAAGCGCTCGTCAGCCGCGCCGCGGCGGACGGCTGGTGGTGCTACTTCACCCACGATCCGGGCGACCTGCCCATCCGGATTGAGGCCACGGAGAAGGGGTTCGCGGTCCGCGCCGAGTGATCGTGGGGCGCGTGGTCCTGTCGGCCTCACCCATGAGTACCCCTCCCGGTGACGGGGCAGGGTGTGGCATTCTGGCAACAGGTCATGCCGTGCTGACGCGCCCCGATTACCAATCCCCAGCGCCTCCGCTGCTCCGTGCAGCGGGGGTTCTGCTCGCGCTGCTCGTGGTCCTCACCGCGTGTGACGCGATAGGCGGAGTCGGTGGCACGCCCACCCCGCGCGGCACGTCGCGGCCGGCGGCCACCCCCCGGCCGACGCCCGAGCCCACGCCTCCGCCCGGGGCGGTGGTCCTCGACGTCCAGGACCGACAGTTCAGTACGGCCATCATTGAGGCCGTGGCCGGAGTGCCGACGGTGGTGTACTTCACCAACCACGACGAGGCGAACCACAACCTGACCGTCTACCGCAACGCGTCGCTGGACCTGGAGCTGTTCCGGGGCGAGATCTTCACCGGGCCCGACGCGACGGTCATCTACGAGATCCCGGCCCTCGCCGCCGGCGAGTACTACTTCTCGTGCTTCGTCACCCCCTCCATGCACGGGCGGTTCATCGTTCGCTGACCCTCGGGGCCCTTCGAGTATCATCCCGCCCCGTGCGCGCCCGTCTCGGTATTGGACTCGTCCTGCTGCTCGTTGCTTGCGGCGGCGCCGCCAGCCCCACAGGCTCGGTCGAGTGCCGCGAATCGGTGAACGGGGTGCTCACTGTGACGGCCGATTCGCTGGCCTTCGACACGGGCTGCCTGGCCCTGCCGGCCGGTGAGGCGGTCACCATCCGCCTCGTCAACGCCGAGGGCGCCGAGCCCCACGTCGTGGCCATCTACACCGACTCGTCCAGGTCGAGGCAGTTGTTCAGCGGCGATATCGTCGACGGCGGCGAGTCGATCGACTACCAGATCGATGCGCTCGAGGCGGGGACGTACTACTTCGACTGCACCATCCACCCGGCCATGAATGGCAGCGTGGTGGTCCAATAGCCCGCGTCAGACCGATGCTTCCATTTCGGCCATCAGGTCCAGCAGGTCGGGGCCGGTGATCGGGGCCTCCAGCCGATCCACGCCGTCGACGGCGACCACTGGCACCCGTCCCGCGTAGCGCGGCAGCAGGTCCGCATCGGCCTCGACGTCGACTACCCGGTACCCATCGGGTCCGATCAGCTCGTCGAGGAGGATGCCCGCATCGGCGCACAGGTGGCAGTTGGGCCGGACGTACAGGACCAGGACCGATGCCGGGGTCGCCACGCCGGCATCATAGGCGTACCCTCGTGGGTGGCCCCCGTAGCTCAGTGGACAGAGCGCAGCCGTCCTAAGGCTGGCGTCGGCGGTTCGAGTCCGTCCGGGGGCGCTCAAGTAAAGGGGACTCGAAGAACGGACGGACAGGAGCGGCCCACACGATCTGCTGTGGGTCCACCTTCCCGTCCACTACCGGCACCTTCTCGGATCACAACCCGGACACCCAACCCCAACCTATGGTTGGGAGTGTCCGGGTCCCCTAGGGGCTTCTCAGGAGGCTCTACGAAGAACTGGTCCGGGTCCTCCCCGTCATCATCGACGAGGCAGGACCGGCGGCGCACTATGAGCCGGCCATGCCACACCGGAGGCCGACGATGGAAATGCGAACGAAGGATGACCCGCTGGCCGTGTTCGAGCGGCTCGTCCAGGCGCAGAACGCGCACGACCTGGAGGCGATGCTCGCGTGCTTCGATCCAGGCTACCGAAGCGAGCAGCCGGCGCACCCTGCCCGGACGTTCACGGGCACGGACCAGGTGCGGAAGAACTGGGCGGCGCTGCTGACCGCCATCCGTGACTTCCGCGCGGACGTGCTCCGCACCGCCGTGAAGGGCGACACGCTGTGGGCGGAAGCGCATTGGTCCGGGACAAAGGCGGACGGGTCGCCTCTCCACGAGATGATCGTCACGATCTTCGGCTTGCGCGACGGCCGCATTGTTTGGGGACGCCTGTACGGCGAGGAGGTGGAGCGAGAAGGCTCCGACATCGACGAGACGGTCCGCCGGATCTCGGGCACGGGTGGCGACGTTCCGAGCCGCGACTGACTCGCCACGTTCGCCGCCCGGCGCTTGGCGCGCACTCCGGCTCGGATCATGGCTCCTGTCTTGCCGCCGCCCCGACCCATGTACAGGCGACCTGCCGCTTTCGTGCAGGGCACTGGTCGCCACAACCTCGGTTCCGATGGCCAGCAGGAGCTAGATGACCGGCGGCACGTCGGGTAGGATGCGCGATCGGGTGGGCGTTCCGCAGCCGAAGGCGGCGACCCGGAGAGGAAGACCTGATGCGAGACTGGGCACCAGCGCTGGTCGCCGAAGCGATCGGGACGTTCCTCTTCTTCTTCATCGCCGCCGGCGCCGCGCTGGTCGTGACCGGTGACCCGGCCGCCGCGCTATTGGTGGTGGCATTGGCCCATGGCGTCGTCCTGGCCGTCCTGGTCTCCTCGCTGGGAGCCGTTTCAGGCGCTCACTTCAACCCCGCCGTGACACTGGGCCTGTGGGTGGCCGGCAAGATCGAGGCCGCGAAGGGGCTGGCCTACGTGGTCGCGCAGCTGCTGGGCGGTGCGGCGGCTGGGTTCGCGCTGGCCTGGTGCTTCACCGATGTCGGACCGGCTGTGCCGGCCCTGGGCCAGGGCGTGGACGTGGTGACGGGCATCGCACTGGAGGCGGTCATGACCGTGGTCCTGCTGCTGGCCGTGTTCGGCACCGCGGTCGATTCCCGCGGCCCAAAGATCGGGGGTCTGGCGATCGGCCTCGCGGTCGCGGCCGACATCCTGTTCGGCGGCACGCTGACCGGTGCGGCCATGAACCCCGCCCGCTGGTTCGGCCCGGCCGTCGCGGCCGGCGCCTTCGACAACTGGTACGTGTGGTGGATCGGGCCGTTCCTGGGCGCCCTCGCAGTGGCGCTCCTGTATCGGTACCTGCTCGCCCCGCCCGATCCGGCCTAGAGGAAGAACTCGCCGAACAACCCTGCCAGCCGGGTGAACGCGTCGAAGAACACGAGGACCCCGACCCCCACCACCGCCAACCCGGCCACGACCCGGATCGGTCGCTCATGGGAGCGTAGCCAGCGCAGCGCGGGGAGGATGCGCGGCAGGAAGGCGGCAGCCACCAGGAACGGTACCGCCAGCCCAGCGGCGTAGGCAACCAGCAGAACCGCCGCCGCCCCGACGTCCTGGGTGGACGCGCCCATGGCCAGGATCGCGCCGAGCACCGGTCCGATGCAGGGGGTCCAGCCAACGGCCACCAGCGACCCCAGGCCCACGGCCCGGGCCGCGCGTCCCGCGGGCAGCTCGACGCTGGGGGCAAATCCCGGGAGGCGATCCAGGACGGGGCCCAACGCCCCGGTCATGAGGACGCCGAGGACGATGATCACGACTCCGACCAGCTGCCGGACCAGCGGGTCGCGGAAGAGAGTCGCCCCCAGCAGGCCTGCCGAAACGCCGAGCAGGACAAACACCGCGCTGAAGCCGAGCGTGAACAGCACGGCCTGGGAAAGGACCGAGCCTGAGCCGATTGCCCGGCTCCGGGCCACCGCGGCACCGGTGGCGCTTGGCGCTGGTGCGCTCACCGCAGCCTCGGCCAGGAAGGCAATGTAGACCGGCACCAGGGCCAGCACGCACGGGGTCAGGAACGAGACGACCCCTGCGGCGAACGCCAACGCCAGGCTGAGTTCCATGGCGCTACGCCGGCTCGATGACGATGGGCTGGGCGATGATCCACAGCGACAGGACGGTGTAGCCAATCATCAGCACCACGAGCGGCAACCCGGCCAGGATCGGGCGCCATGCCTGGTCCCGCAGGGCGAGGCGGTGGGCCAGCACCACGGCCGCGATGTGGCCGCCCACGATGGCGCCGACCGACAGGTACCAGATGAACGCGGTCGGAATGAAGTCGAGCACGGGCGCCAAGGCCAGCGGGTCGACGAGCAGGAGCGGGAGCCAGCCCAGGCCCTGGATCACCAGCGTCAGGTAGTGTGCCACCAGGTAGCCGGCGGCGATGGGCAGCAGTGTCGGGGCGTAGGTGCCGGCCACGCGGCCGAGCGAAACGCGAGCCTCGCCGCCCCCCGCGGCCTCCCCGATCAGCCGGGTGAGCCAGGCGGCCACGGCGAATGCCAGCATGAAGAGCCCGAAGATGCCGGCCAGCATTGCGATCGGGGCGAGGTAGCTGGCGGTGAGCGGACTGAACGCTTCGGCCAGCGGGGGAAAGAGGATGGTCAGGACTCCTCCGCCCAGGGATGTCTCCTGGAGCCCGTCGAAGGTGACCCCCGCCAGGGCGAGGAGAATGAAGGCCGCGTCGCCCCAGCCGGCGCGCGCCGTCTCGGTCAGGCCGGTGACCCACCAGCGAATCTCTACCCGCTGATCGCCGCCCTCGCGCGCGGCCACGCACTCGGCGCAGTCGACGCAATGGGCAGGGTTGCAGGTCTCGCTGCAGTCGGCGCACAGCTGGGTCCGTCGGGTGCGGCGGCCGAGGGGCCCGACGCGCCCGAACCAGCCATTCAGGATCTCGAACAGCTCAAACGAACGCAGCCACGCCACGTTGCCGAACACCACCATGCCGGCCAGGGTCAGGACGGTGTAGGCAGACAGCACCATGGCCAGTGGGACTGGGTTCAGCCGGTCTGGCCACACCAGTTCCAGGATCAGGAAAATGAACAGAATGATGACCGCCGGACCCCGGCCGAGGCGCGGCAGCGACAGGCCCAGGTCCAGGCGCCGCCCGCCGCTCGCCCGTTGGACGAGGCCATCCAGCACGTCGTAGGTGGTGCGGAACGGGCTCAACGCGGGCCACGGGTTGCCCAGGATGGCGGCGACCATGGGCACGCCGACCCAGATCCCGATCCAGAACAGGACGGCCGGCAGGTACGTAATGCCGCCGATCAGCCAGCCAGCGGCGATGGCGCCGTACCACCACACCAGGCCAATGACACGAAGGCCAATGCCGCCGACACGGGCCACGCGGTCCGACAACGGACGCACCGGGTAGCGTGGAGGATCCGCCGGCGGCCTCACCACCGCCACCGACACGATGAAGGAGGCGGCCACCGCGACGGCAGCGCCCGCCAGGTACAGCCACAGCGGGACCGGGAGCGGGAACGACGAGCCGAGGGCGTGGGCGGCGACGGCGGTCGGCGTGAGCGCGGCGCCCAGGGCGGCCCACGCGGCCAGGTGCCGCCGGCTCCGCCTAAGGCTCATTGACCGTGAGGATCCCGATCTCGATCTCGCCCTCGCCCGAGCGGGCGTGGAGCTCGATGATGAACTGACCGGCCACATCTGCGCTGAACTCGAGGACGGTGGTATCACCTGGCGTCAGGCTGGTGGCCGGCACCTGCTCGTCGTACCCATGCAGGTGGAACACCCCGTCCGTCTCGCTGTGCAGCTCCAGGGTCACCTCTTGGCGGCGGCACACCGCCAGCGCCGAGGGGTCCATGGCCTCGTCGGTCACGGTTGCTTCCAGGGTCACCGATGCGGCGGCGCAGGCAGCATCGCTCGGGGTGCAGCCGGCCAGGATCAGCAGGCCGGCGGCGATCAGGGAGAGCAGTCGGGGCAGTCTCGACATCGGGTCCGACCTCCTCACTCCGGTGCGGGCGGCCAATGCGAGCGAAGGAAGCTCACCAGCTCCCAGCGCTCGCCTTCCAACAGGGTAGTGCCAAATGCCGGCATCTGGGTACCGGCCACGCCGGCTGCCAGCGTCCAGGCCAGCTCCCCGTCGAGCCGCCGCGGGACAATGCGCGCCAGGTCGTCCGGCCGGCGAATCAGGCCGCCGACCGCCGGGCCGTCACCGGCCCCATCCGCGCCGTGGCAGCTGGCGCAGTTGGCGCGGTACAGCGACTCACCGGCGGCGGCGGCCGCTTGGTCGCCCGCCAATGGGTTGACGGCCGCCCGCCAGAGGTCCGGCGGCCGGTTGGCGAAGGCGACAGCGTCGCGCGCCACGAGCGACGTTCCGATCGCGACCGCGGCCAGCAGGGCGGCGAGTCGCAGGCGCCGGCCCGGGCGCCACGGGAGTCGACCGCTGCGCATCCGGCTCCGTTCAACAGCCATCAAGGCGGCGGCGCCCGCCAGCAGACCGATCGGCAGCGCCCACCCGCCGGCTCCCGACGGCAGACCGCTGGTCGGCGCGGCGATCGCGCCCAGGATCAGGCTTCCGGTGGTCGACGGCGGGAGTGCCGCCGGGCGCAGGACCTGTCGCACGGCGAGCGGGAAGCGCACGTGGTCCTCCTCGAGCCGGCCGCGGCGGACGAGGACTTCCAGCTCCCAGGTCCCCACCACCGGCGTATACGCGCCCTGGAGCTCCCAGATCCACGGCTGGCTGCCCCTCTCGGCGAGCGCCACATCGGTTGGGAGATCGGACCCGGCCGGTGGGATGAAGCTGATGGCGACCTGGGCCACGTCGTCGCGGCCCGCGCCGGTGGTTGGGTCGCTGACCGCGAACGAGTAGAACTGCACCCCCGGCTCGGGCAGATCCACGATGCCGTGCACGCTCGACCCGCCGCCCTCGCCGTACAGGTGGGCGACGCCCAGCCGCGGATCGACGGTCGACGGCGGGCGGTCCGTGGCCGGGGGCAGGCTGACCATGGTCACGCCCACTGCGACTGCGAAGGCCGCCACCGCCAGCTCCAAACCGACGATTCCGGCCATCGAACGGCCGCCCCGGTTGCGAGCCAGGAAGAAGTTGGCCGCTCCGAGACCGAGCGCCAGCGATACCAGCAGGGCCTTGGCGAGCAGCAGGTTTCCGTACCCGGAGGCGGCCAGCTCCCGGGAATCGCCGACCACCAATGGTGAGTTGGCGAGCCCGGTCAGGACCACCACCGGCGCCGCGACCAGCGCCACGCGGGCGTGCGCCTGGAGCGCGCGCCGTCCGGCCTCACCGCGCTCGCCGGTCGGGCCGCGTGCCCGCCAGCCCAAAAGCCCCAGTGCCGGCAGTGCTCCCAGCCACGCCGCAACGGCCAGCAGATGGACCGCATCGACCAGGCCAAACAGCGGGCCACCCAGCGACGCGGCATGTCCGGTGAGGCTCAGTCCAAGGATGGTGGCCGTCGCCCCCGCCCCACACAGTGCCAGGGCCGCCGTTCCGTTGCCGGTCGGGGCCGAAGCAGACCCAGCGGGTGCGGTTCGGAAGGCTCGGGCCCCGGCTACCAGGAACACGAACAGCAGGCCGATCATCGCGACCCGTATCGCGATGGCGAACGGCGTCCAGCCGAACGGCTCGGCGAAGTCGAGAAACACAGTCGGACGCCCGTCGGGCTGTCCGGGCGGCCCGAAGGCGGCGCTCGCGGCCAGCGTGAGATGGATGGCGAACGACACCAGGCCAACCGCAGCCAGCGAGGCGAGGAGTCCCCATGGGACCGGCGCGGTCATGGCGCCGATCCAGCGCCGGTGCAGGAGCCAGACCAGGATCGTGCCGACCAGCAGCAGGACGACCACGGTCGCCACCCAGCGGGCGGCAATGGCATATGGATCGGGGGGCGTGACGGGCTCTGCGGGCAGAGTTGTGGCGGGCGGTGGTCGTGTGCCCGTCGGATCCACCAGGAACGCAAACAGGCTGGCGGTGGGATGCCCGTCCACGGCCGACACGACCGCGAAATCGACCGTGTATGTGTCGGGCTCCAGGGCGGGCAGCGAGGCCGTCACGACCTGGCGGCTGGAATCCAGGCGCGGGGTCCCGAGGCCGGCGATGGGCTGCTGCTCGGAGTTGAGGACCCGCAGGCTGAGCGAGGCCGGATCGACCGCCTCGCTGAAGAACAGCACCAGGTTGGGCGGCGACGTCGGGATCACGCTGCTGGGCGCCGGATCGGCGTCGACCAACATCGCGTGCGCGACGATCTGATTCGGCGCCAGGCTGCCGCCGGCGACCGCGAGCAGCCCGAGCGCCAATGCCCATCGCATCAGGCCGAGCCGGCGGGATCGGTCAGTCTTCGGCAAAGAAGGGGTCGTCGCCATACACGTCCAGCCAGGATCGGCGCATCTGGCGAATCGTGGCGGTCAGCACCGATTCGGGCGTATCGGGCGGGAGCAGGGACGCGACCCGGCTGCGCACCTGCTCGCTGCTCTCGACTCCCAGCAGGCCCAAGTAGTCCGCCACCCGCTGGGCGGGCGTGCGGCCCAGGCCCCGGGTCCGCGCCAGCACCTCCGCCTCGTGCATCAGGGCCTCGGCGTATTCGCGCTCGGGTCGCTCCAGCTCCGCGAGCAGCGCCGGCACGGCGTCGATGCGCGGGTCGGAGTAGGCCCACCGGATGAAGGAGTCGAGGGGGCCGGGCGGCCGCTCGTCGTGCCCGTGGTGGAAGCCGCGCAGGTACTGCTCGCGCTCCGCTTCGGTTCGGGTCAGCGCGATCTGGGCGATCTGCCGCATCTCGGGCGTCCAGCGCCGGAGCGACTCGACGAACTGCCGGAGGCTGAGCGACCCGGCGGGCTGGTGCCGAAACCGGTGTTCATGAGCCTGCTCCACGGGCGCCTATACTACCGGCCGTGCCCCGCCGACCGACGACGCCGGCCTGGTCCGGGCTGGTCCTTGCGGCCCTCACCTTCCTCGTCCTCGCGTCATCCGCGAACCTGAGCGCCTCGGCCGGCGGCCGGCCGCTGCGCTACCTGGGGGGTGTGATGGGGACCCTCGATCCGGCGTACATCGCGGACGCTGCGGACGTCCAGCTGCTCCTTCAGCTGTATGCCGGTCTGACCCGGATCGACGAGCAGGGCTCGGTGTACGGCTCGCTGGCCGAAGGCTGGACGGTGAGTGACGACGGGCAGACGTACACCTTCCGACTGCGCGACGACCTCCGCTTCAGCGACGGGACCCCGCTCATCTCCGCCGACGTGCGCCGCTCGTGGTTGCGGGTCCTCGACCCGGCCACCGGTGCCCTGGCGCCCGACGTCCTGACCGTCATTGACGGGGCGGCCGAATGGCGGTCCGGCGTCGGTTCGGCCGATGAGGTCGGGATCGAGGCGCCCGACGAGCGGACGCTGATCGTCCACCTCCGGCACGCCGCCAGCCATTTCCCGGCTCTGGTCGCCACTCCCACCGCGGCCGTGGTGCCGGCAGCGGCCGACAACTCGCCGGATTGGCAGTCGGTCGACGACTTCGTCGGGTCGGGACCGTACCGGGTCGACCGCCTGGACGGCACCACCCTGGTCCTCACCGCAAACCCGGAGTACGTCGCCGGCCCGCCTCCCATCGGTCAGGTCGATTGGCTGGCCCAGGTGGACACGAGTGCTCCCGAGGCGTTTGTCGCGGAAGAGGTCGACCTGGTCAACGTGTTCGCGGGCGACGCCTCGTGGATCGCATACGACGCGTCCCTTGGGCCTTACCTCCACCGGGCCGCCGCCCTCAGCGTTCAGTATTTCGGCTTCGATACCACTCGGCCGCCCTTCGACGACTCCCGCGTGCGGCGAGCCTTCCTGCTCGCCCTGGACCGACCGCGCCTGGTCGAGCTCGCCGCAGGGTCGGCCGCCACCGCCGCCACCAGTCTCGTGCCACCGGCCCTGTGGCCGGACGGCGTCCCGGAGGACGAGGCAGCCGACCCGGACGAGGCTCGGCGCCTGCTGCGGGAGGCGGGGTACGCATCGGGGGCCGATCTGGGCCAGATCACGGTCAACGCAACTTCCCTGAACGTGGCGCCCGCGGTCGCGGTCTGGCGCGAGGCGCTGGGGGTGGACATCGCGATCGAGTCCATGGACTTCACTGATTTCCTCCGGATCCTGCCCGAACGACCACCCCAGGTGTTCACCATCAGCTGGATCACGGACTACCCGTCCCCGTACGCCCTGTATGGCCTCCTCCTGCTGCCGGACGCGGCCTCCAACTACGGGGGCTGGACCGATGCGGAGTTCGTCCGGCTCATGGAGGACGCGGCCCGTGCCACCGACCCCGGGGAGCAGCGATCGGCGTACCTGGGGGTGGAGGCTGAGGTCGACGCCCAGGCGCCGGTCATCCCGTGGTCGTGGGACGTCTCGCACTGGCTGGTTCGCGACGGGCTCAACGGAGTCGGCAACCTGACCGTGGGCCTGCTGGACCTGGGGAGGGTGTCGTGGGCCGACTGAGCCGCGTCACGGCCCCGGTGCTCCTGGGCGGGCTCCTCAGCGGGCTGCTCGCCGTGCTCGTCGTGGCGCCGGCACCCAGCCGCGCCGGCGGCGGCTTCGGTGACCTGCAGGCCGATGCCACATTCGGGGTGGACATGACCTTCTCGGCGAGCTGGACCGGGGCGCCACCCGATCGGGTGGAGCTCCTGCTCGGCTTTGGCGGCGAGGAACGCCTGGTCGTCCCGGTCGAACTCGTTTCCGGGCGGCTCGACTATCGCCGCGACCTGGCCGATGGCTACGTCCCGCCCAACACCTCGGTCGCTTACCGATGGCGGGCGGTCATCGGCAGCCAGGTCACGCTCAGTCCCGAACGGTCGCTCCTGTACGACGACGACCGCCCTGGGCTCGACTGGCACCAGGCGCAAGTCGGCTCGGCGATGGTGCATTGGTACGATGCCAACGAGACCATCGCGCGCCGCTTCGGTGAGCTCGCCGGCGGGGCCGCCGATGCCGCCGCGGATCTGCTCGGGCACCCACTCGCTGACCCGATCGATATCTTCGTCTACGACGCGCGCGAGGACTTCCAGGGAGCCGTTGGGCCCGGCGCGCGAGAGTGGGTCGGGGCTGCCACCTACCCGCACCTGCGCACCGTGTACATGTGGCTGGGCGCCGGGTCCACCGCCTACCTCGAGACCACGCTCGGCCACGAGGTCACCCACGTCGTGTTCCGCGACGCCACCGCCAACCCGTTCCATGGGCCGGCCACCTGGCTCGACGAGGGGGTGGCCACCTGGTCCGAGGTGGGCAACGCCGACACAGAACGCGATCTGGTGAGCCTGGAGGCGCGCAGTCCCGATGGCCTGATGGCCTTCGCTGCGCTGACCGACCAGTTTCCCATCGACCGCCGCGGCGCCAACCTGGCCTACGCGGAGGGCACGACCATGGTCGACCTGATCATCCACGACTTCGGCACCGATGCCATGGCCGCCATCGCCGAGGCGTATCGGTCCGGCGCGACCGACGAGGATGCCATCCTGGCCGGGACGGGCGTCAGCTTGGAAACACTGCGTGGCGAGTTCTTCGCCGCGTTCGGCGTGTCGGAGCCGGAGCCGGTCGAGCCACTCCCGCTTGGTCGGTCGGACGTCCCCATCCCGCCCCAGGCGGGGGTGGAACCGGCCCCGTCCGCCGAGCCCCAGCCCACCTCGGGCGAGTCGCAGGACGCGGCGTGGTGGCTCATCATCGGGTTCGTGGCGCTTGGAGCGGTGTTTGTCGCAACGGTTGTCGTGCGGTCGCGCCGCACCCGGCCCCCGGCGGGGGGAGGCGAACGTTGATGGCGCCGGGCAGCGAGACGCGGCGCCGGCGGGTCCGATCGGGGTGGGTGCTGAGCATGGCGCTGGCCCTGGGCGTGCTGGGGTTCGTGGCTGCCGCACAGTGGAACAGCGAGGTCCAGCGCGCGTCGTACACGACCTCCGCCCAGCAGGCACTCGGCGCGCA
The DNA here is from genome assembly GCA_038040195.1 of Chloroflexota bacterium. Classification (NCBI taxonomy): domain Bacteria; kingdom Bacillati; phylum Chloroflexota; species Chloroflexota bacterium. The sequence goes on from JBBPIR010000002.1 coordinate 89,974, forward strand.
GGCCCTTACGCTCGAGCAGGAGCAGGAGGTGCTGCAAGCCCAACTGGCAGGGGTCGAGGCGGATCTGACCGAGATCCAGCATCAGAGCGAGGGGTCCCAGACAGCCCTGGCGGAAGTCAATCGGGCGGTCGGAGAGGCCCGGCTGGCCGCCGGCCTGACCGCGGTCAGCGGGCCGGGCATGGTGATCGAGATCGCCGACTCGCGCCGCACCGTGCCGGCGGGGGAGAATCCGGCCAACTACATCGTCCTGGCCGATGACCTGCGCGATCTGGTCGTCGCCCTGTGGCACGCGGGCGCGGAGGCCATCACGATCAACGGGGAGCGCCTGGTCGCCACCAGCTCAATCTACGGCGTCGGGTCAGCCGTGCTGGTCAACACCGGGTTCCTATCGCCCCCGTTCCGCATCGAGGCCATTGGTCCGGGCGACCTCGAGGAGCGCTTCCGCGTCGACGCCGCGTACCTGGGGCGGGTGGCGCAGCGAATCGAGGCCTTCGACCTGGAGTTCGCCACGCTCTCGGCCGACGAGCTCCAGCTACCCGCGTTCATCGGCTCCACCAGCCTGCGCTGGGCGGTACCGGTCGAGGAGGCGCCCTGATGCGCACCTGGGTGGCCCAGGTCAGCCTGGCGTTGATTGCGATGTTGATCGGGATCACGCTGGTGGCGCAGTTCCGCTCGCAGGCGCGCCCCACCGCGCTTTCGAGCCTGCCGGTCGCCGAACTGTCGACCCGGATCCAGACCCTGTCCGACGCGAACCGCCGGCTCCGGACCGCCTTGGCGGAACAACGCGACCTGCTGGAGGAGTATCAGGCGGCCGGCGCCCAGGGCTTCAGCGCACTCGACGTGAGTCGCGAGGAGGTGCGGCGGATTCGCGCCTTTACCGGGCTGTCCGGGGTCGAGGGCCAGGGGATCCGGGTGCGGGTGAGCGGGTCGCTGGACGCGATCGCGGTTAACGACCTGCTCAACGAGCTGCGGAACGCCGGCGCCGAGGCGCTGAGCCTGGACGACGTTCGAGTCACCGCCTCGTCGGTCGTGGTCCAGGGAGCCCGAACGCTCGAGATCGACAATGTGGCTATCGGTCGGACCTTCACGCTGCTCGCGATCGGCGATGCCGACGGGTTGGTGGCAGCCCTCCAACGGCCAGGCGGCATCGTGACCCAGCTCGAGCAGTTCGTAAGAGCCACCATCACGGTCAGCCCATCGGAAGCGCTCCATCTGCCGGCGACCGCCCGGGACCTGGCTCCGCGGGCGGCCGTCCCGGTCGAATGAGGGCGCCCGACCAATGAACGACCTGATCGAACGCGCCATTGACGCGGCCACCGGCTCGGGAGCCGCATATGCCGACGTCCGGATCGTCGAGCATCAGGCGGAGTCGCTGACGGTCAAGAACGGTTCGCTGGCCGCCGCGAGCAGCGAACGGTCTGCGGGCTTTGCCGTTCGCGTGCTGGTCGAGGGTGCGTGGGGATTCGCCTCCAGCCAGGACCTCAGCCTGGACGAATCCCAGCGCGTGGCACGTCAAGCGGTGGCCATTGCCCGGGCCAGCCGGCTGGCGGGCGGGCCGGCGGTGGTGCTTGACGACACGGCGCCCGCAGCCGGCCACTGGGGCACGCCCTACCTCGAAGACCCCTTCGCCGTGTCGTTCGAGGACAAGCTGCGCATCCTGTTCGAGGCGGACGCGGCGATGGCCCAGGCCCGCGGGATCACCCTGCGTGAGGCGACCATGGAGGCCGCCCGCGACCGGAAGCTGTTCGGGTCCAGCGAAGGAGCTCGCCTGGAGCAGGACCTCGTGTCGTGCGGCGCCGGCATCGTGGCGACCGCCGTCAACGATCAGGAGGCTCAGGAGCGCAGCTATCCGAAGTCACTCGGCGGTCAGGTGGTGGGTGGCGGATTCGAGGCCATCCGGGACATGGATCTGTCCGGACACGGGCAGCGGATCGCCGAGGAAGCGGTGGCCCTGCTGGACGCCCCCCAATGCCCCTCTGGCGAGATGACCGTCATCCTCGAAGCCTCCCAGGTCGCGATCCAGGTCCACGAGTCGTGCGGTCACCCCACCGAGCTGGATCGGGCCCTCGGCATGGAGGCGTCCTTCGCCGGCACCAGCTTCCTGACCGTGGACCGCCTGGACCGGTTTCGGTACGGGTCGGACATCGTGAACATTGATGCCGACGCCACCGCACCCGGCGGGCTCGGGACGTTCGGATGGGACGACGAGGGCGTGTCGGCTCAAAACGTCCCCCTTGTCAGCGGCGGCCAGTTCGTCGGCTACCTCACCTCACGCGAAACGGCCCCGGTCATCAACCGGCGCTCAATGGGCAGCAGCCGGGCAGCCAGCTGGCGCAATCTGCCGCTGATCCGGATGACGAACGTGAGCCTGCGCCCCGGCGAGGCCGGAAGCCTGGACGACCTCATCGCCGATACGGACGAGGGCATCCTGCTCGGGACCAACCGATCGTGGTCCATCGACGAGCGGAGGCTGAACTTCCAGTTCGGGACCCAGGTCGGTTGGCTCATTCGGAAGGGCAAGTTGGCGGGGATGGTCCGCAACCCGACCTACACCGGGATCACACCGCGGTTCTGGGGATCGTGCGATGCGATCTGCGGTCCCGGCGCATGGACGCAGTGGGGCGAGCCGTACTGCGGCAAGGGGGAGCCGATGCAGACTGCCAGCGTGGGCCATGGGGCAGCGCCCGCGCGCTTCCGCAACGTGCAGGTCGGGGTCGGCCAGTGGTAGGCCGCGACGTGGCGGCGGCCGCGCTGGCTCGACTCGGACCCGGCTATGAGGGTGAAGCCTCGGTCATCCAGCGCCACGCGGCATTGACCCGATTCGCGGGGTCGCGGATTCACCAGAATTTGGCCGAGGAGGACGCCACGCTCCGGGTCCGGATTCGCCACGACGGGCGGACCGGCGTGGCGGTCACCAACCGGCTGAGCCCAGCCGGCCTGGAAGAGGTCGTGGCTCGGGCCGCCTTGATCGCTGCCCACGCGGCGCCGGAGGCCGACCCGCCTCCCCTGGCCGAGCCGCCGGGCGAATCGGTCGACTCAGACCTGGGCTGGATCGAGGCCACTGCGGCCGCGGACCCCGGGGACCGTGCCGCGGGTGCGCGCACCGTGATCGATGCCGGAGTCGCCCGCGGGCTGACTGCCAGCGGGGCGTTCTCGACCGAGGCCCAGCACCGCACGGTGGTCAACACCGGCGGGCTGGTGGCGTCGCATCGGGTCACCCAGGCCAGGCTGGTGACCGTCATGCACGGACTGGCCGGAGAGACCGGCTATGCCCAGTCCATCTCCACCGACCTGGCCACCATCGATGCGGCGGCGGTCGGCGAGGAAGCGGCAGAGCGGACGGCCCGGGCGGCCGACCCCACCGACCTCGCGCCCGGGGAGTACCAGGTCGTGCTGGGCGAGTATGCCGTGGCGGAGATCCTGGAGTACCTGGCCTTCATGGCGTTTTCGGGACTCGCGATCGAGGAAGGTCGCGCCTGCATCGAGCTGGGACAACCTGCCTTCGGCTCCAACGTGACCATCTGGGATGACGGGCAGGACCCGGCCGGGGTCCCGACCGCGATCGACTTCGAAGGCGTCACCAAGCAGCGGGTCGACCTCGTCTCGCAGGGCGTGGCCCGCCAGACGGCGCACGACGGCGCGACCGCCCACCGCGCGGGGGTCCCGCGCACCGGACATGGGCTGCCGGCGCCCAATACCTTCGGTCCGTTGTGCTGGAACTTGTTCATGGCTGCGGGCGACGCGCCGCGCTCGTCGCTCACCCAGGGCGTCGAACGGGGCTTGCTCGTCACCCGCTTCCACTACGTGAACATCGTCCATCCCAAGAAGGGCATCCTGACCGGGATGACCCGAGACGGGACGTTTCTGATCGAGAAGGGAGCGGTCACCGGCCCGGTACGGAACCTGCGGTTCACGCAATCGATCCCGGATGCCTTCTCGCGCATCTCGGCCATCGCAGCCGAAACTCGCCTGGTGGGAGCCGACTACACCGGGATCGTCAGCCGCGTGCCCGCGGTGCGGATCGACGGCTGGAACTTCACCGGCGCGACCGCCAACGAGGCCAACGTCTGATGGCCGTCCCGGTGGAGCTTCAGCTCGGCGATCGGATCACGCTCCGCAAGGCCCATCCCTGCGGCGGGCACGCCTGGACGGTGGTCCGGTTGGGCGCTGACATCGGCCTGACGTGCGACCAATGTGGCCACCGCGTGCTTCTCGACCGGCTGGTGGTCGAGCGCCGCTACACCGGCCACCTGGCGCGGGGACCACGGGAGCCGGACGCGTGACCCACATCGAGCTGGCGGAAAAGGAGCCCGGTCTTCCACCCGGTACCGGCAGCATCTTCCGCAATCGCAACTTCGTGCTGCTGTGGTCGGCCCAGGTCCTGAGCCAGCTGGCCGGCAACATGGTCCTGGCGGCCCTCATGGCGGTCGTGGTGGGCGCCACCCAGTCGAACACTGCCAACGCGCTCTTGATCCTGACCTTCCTGGGCCCGGCGGTGGTGTTCAGCGCACTGGCCGGTGTCCTGGTCGAACGCAGCGACGCGCGGCTGATCATGATCGCCTCCAACCTGGCACGGGCAGTGGGATCCGCGCTATTCCTCTTCGTCGGCAGTCACGTGCTGGCCATCCTGGTCCTGAACTTTGCGATCTCGACCGTCAGCGCCTTCTTCGCTCCGGCTGAGCTGACGGCCATCCCGAGGCTCCTCGAGCGCCGCCATCTGATGGCCGCCAACTCGATTTTCATCCTGACCGTGAACGCCACCTTTGGCCTCGGTTTCGGGGTCATCGGGCCGCTCATCCTCACCACCCTGGGGCCGGATGCGGTGTACGTCGTGGTCGCCGTCATGTTGGCCCTGGCCTCGCTGGCCATCCTCCCGCTCCCCAGCGTCAAGGCCGAGAAGGCGCCGACACCCCTCCACGCCGGGCGCGCGCTGACCCACGTCGTGGACGAAATCCGTGAGGGGATTGCCTTCGTGGGGCGCACGCCACAGATCGCCTGGTCGCTCCGCTACCTCGGCATCGGGGCCTCGATCATCGGGATCCTGGGCGCGCTGGGACCGGGATTCGCGACCACCATCCTGGGTCTGACTGCGGAGGACATCTTCTTCATCATGGGGCCGGCTGGACTCGGCGCCGTGATGGGCATCCTGTTCATCAACTCATTCGGGCAGGACCTCCCTCGTCGGCTGCTCATCGACGTCGGCCTGGTGCTGACCGCCGCCATGATGCTGGCCATCGCCCTGGTTCGTCCCATCGTCGACGTCCTGAGCCCCGCCCTGCAGCCAATCGAGGCGAACCTGCCGACCCTGATGGCGTCCGCGCTGTCGCTCGTGGCGCTTGTCATCGCCATCGCGTTTGGTGCCGGGATCGCGTACGCGCTGATTGCCATTCCGGCCCAGACCGCACTCCAGGAGGAACTCCCGGTCGAAGTGCGCGGACGCATCTTCGGCATCCTCAACACCCTGCTGTCGGTGGCGTCGTTCTTCCCGGTATTGGCCGCCCCGATTCTCGCCGACCTGGTGAATATCCTGCTGCCCGGACTCGGGATTCCCGCCGTCCTCCTGAGCCTGTCGATCGTCGTTGCCTGGGTGGCGTTCATCTCGTGGCGTCAGAACGCCGCCCTCGGCCTTCACCAGCGCCAACCGCGCGACGGCCCATCCTGAGCCGCCCTCTTCTCACGCTGCGGCGGCGGGCGTACCATTCGATCAGGACCTTCGTGCATGACTGACCCACAGGACCCGACCAGAGCGTTCGACGTGGACGGTGGAGCGTCCAGGTCGGTTGGCCCCGGGTCGAGTTCGCCGCCGTTCGACCCGACGACCGTCGATTTCGGCCACTACGCGGGTCGCAAGCTCGAGGAGCTGGCCGAGTCGGATCCGTCGTACCTGTACTGGCTGGCACGTCATCCATCCGGCGCCCGATACCGCGCCGAGATCGCCCGGGTCCTGGGCGCTCGGCTGCAGCCGCAGGACTACTGATCCGGCGAAGGCGCGCCGTACGATCCCGCCCGTAACGGCCTCGTGACCGACCGCCGCGACGGGGTAGCAGCGAGGCGGGAGTAATCGGCTCACCAAAGACCTCTGGTACGATCCCGGTCGGCTCAAGGAGCGCGATGCCGTGCAGGCAAGTGGTCATTCTGAGCACGAAAACCGCGGGCGGCTAGCTCAGCTGGTTAGAGCACTTGCTTGACATGCAAGAGGTCACTGGTTCGAGTCCAGTGTCGCCCACCACCCACCAGTTTGACCTCAAATTGACCGCAAGACTGCTTGGCGGTGACTACCGCCGACGGAAGCCGGATAGGACCAAAGCGTTGTTGACTGTCAACGCTCCGCGACGATATAAGTGACTAAACTCTCGCGAAGCTAGCCGTGCCCGCCTCGACGGGACGATCGCAGCGAAAGGAATGGACGGCAAGTGAAGACACAGATTCATGGTCCCAGGTTGCTGCTTTCGGCTGGCGTCGCATTTACTCTCGCAGTTGGCATGCTCGCTGGCGCACGGACGGCATATGCCGGTGGCCCGGTGACGGTCCCGCTCTCAACGGCCGCAACTTTCGCGGTCCTGGCGGGTACCCCGAGCGTGGAAAACACCGGGCCGACCGTGGTCACTGGAAACCTGGGTATCCACCCCGCCGCCGCCGTAAACGGATTCACAGGACCGCCTAACGGAACCGTGATCGGGACGATCCACGCGGGCAACGCCGTCGCGCTGCAGGCCCAGACCGACCTGACCGCCGCGTATGTCGATGCCGCAGGACGACCCGATGACCCGGTCGCCTGCGACCTCGTTGGGCTGACTCTCGTCGCCGGCGTCTATGACCCCGGCGACTGCACGCTCGGACTTACAGGGATTCTCCAGCTCGACGGCCAGAACGACCCGAATTCGGTCTGGATCTTCCAGGCGCCGTCCGACCTCGTCACAGCGTCGGCGAGTTCCGTCGTCTTCATCAATGGCGGCTCGCCCTGCAACGTTTTCTGGCAGGTCAGCAGCTCGGCGACTCTCGGATCAGGCTCAACCTTTGTCGGCACCATCCTGGCCCTGACATCCATCACGATCGCGAACGGCGTAAACGTGAACGGTCGAGCGCTGGCTCGGAACGGCACCGTGACGATGATCAACGACGTAATCGGAAGCTCGACGTGCCCGGGCGCCGGCCCCCTGCCGAGCGCGGCACCCTCCGTGCCGAGCGCGGCATTCAGCCCGGAAAACGAAGCTGTTTCCCCTTGGTCGTTGTTCCTGGTCCTCGGCGGGGTCGCAGCCTTGTTCATCAGCTTGATGGTCACCGTCAGGCGATTGACAGCGAGACAAGGGATCTAGGTCAGCTTACCCTCGGCCGCCGGCAGCAGGCACAGTTCCCAGGCGAGTACGGCAGCGGGTCCGCACGAGGCTGATCCCATCTAGGCAGCCCGGGAGGCAGGCCACATACTGGCGAGTCCTATGCCCAAACGGCTGGCTGCCATCGCCCTGGCCCTGCTGCTGACCGCGTGTTCGCTGCGCGCGGCAGCTCCGCCGTCTCCCACGCCCGAGCCCTCGCCGACCGCGGTGCCCAGCCCCACTGCCTCCCCGAGCCCATCTCCCACCCCATCCCCGACGCCCGAGCCCACCGAGCCGCCCCCGGTCGTCGTTCGCGGGCAGCTGGCGCGGGTCATGGTGGATGGCGCACGGGTCCGGACCCAACCTGGAGGGGTCACCGAGGCGTCGGTCCTGGGTCGCCTGGCCGCTGGCGAGCTGGTCACCGTGGTCGATGGCCCGGTCGAGATCGGCCCAATTCGGTGGTGGCAGGTGCAGGTTGCCGGACTCACCGGTTGGATGTCCGACCGATCTGGTTTGACGGTGAGCCTCCTCGACGCCGCTGAACCGGCTGCTCGTGACTGGAACGTGTGGGCCGCCACCGCGACCACCGAGCTGCCGGCATCGGTGGCCGACATTCCGGCGCGGGTGTACGTCCCCAATGAGCAGGACTACACGATCTCGGTCATCGACCCGGCCACGATGAGCGTGATCGCCACCCTCCCCGCAGGCGTCCTGCCCGAGCACGTGGGCCCTGACTGGGACCTCACCCGGCTCTACGTCAGCAACTACTTCTCCACCGAGCTGACCGTGCTCGATCCCCGGAGCGGAACCCTGTTGAGCCCGATTACGGCCCCGCTGGCGTACAACCTGTATTTCACTCCGGACGGCTCCAAGGCAGTGGTCATGGCCGAGGAATACAGCCGAATGGACTTTTACGACCGGCGCACCTGGCAGCTGCTCAGCCAGGTACCGATCCCGTTCGCCGGCATCGACCACGCCGATTTTTCGGCCGGGGGCCGATACCTGCTGGCGAGCACCGAGTACGCGGGGGTGCTGGTCAAGGTCGACACGGTGAACATGGAGATCATCGGGTCCCTATGGGTGGGCGGCAGTCCGGTCGACGTCAAGCTGTCACCCGACGGCTCGGTGTTCTACGTGGCCAACCAGTTCCGGCACGGGGTCTCGATCATCGATCCGGTGGCCATGCGCGAGATCGGGTTCTTGCCCACCGGGCGTGGCGCTCATGGAATGGCCGTCAGCCGGGACACACGCTGGCTGTTCGTCACCAACCGCCTGGCCGGGACGATCGCGGTCATCGACTTTGCGACGCGCGCGATCATCGCCACCTGGTGGATCGGCGGATCGCCGGACATGCTCCAGGTCTCACCCGATGGCACTCAGCTGTGGACCGCCAACCGCTACGCCAACACCGTGGTGGTCGTGGATGCAACCAATGGCCAGGTCCTGCACGTCATCCAGGTTGGCCGCAAGCCCCACGGGCTCACGTACTTCCCGCAGCCAGGTCGGTTCAGCCTCGGCCACAACGGCGTCTACCGCTGAAGCGCCGATGTGACGGTCCAGGTCGGTACCTTCCTCCCATTCCGGCCGGCGCCTTCGCAGGCGAGGCTTGACGCATGCCGATCCTGCCGGCGGATCCACTGATCGTGCTCCTCACGTTGGCCGTTCTCCTGGTGGCCACGTGGATGTACTGGCGCCTCATCCGGCGCCGCGGCCGCACACGACGTATGGACCGCGAGTCGGACGAAGCGCAGCTCCGTGGCCTGGTCCGCGTCACATTGGTGGGCCGCTAACCGGCTCTCGCGCCTCGCGCCGGGAACCTTCCCGCCAGCGCCCCTCGGCGCTACCATTGCGGCGTGGATGTCGAGTCAGCCCTCGCCGCGACCCCGCTGCTGTCGAGCCTGGACCGCAAGACGATCCGGCGCCTGGCCGAGCAGGGGAAGCACCGCACCTACGCCGCCGGCGAGGCCATCGTCCGCGAGGGTGCGCCCGCTTCGGCGCTGTACATCATCCTGAGCGGAAAGGTCCACTTCGAGCTCGCCGAGGGCGAGGGTTCCCCGGTCGCCCATGCGGGGCCGGGCGACTTCTTTGGCGAGCTGGCGCTCATCGAGGAGCACCCGCGCAGCGCCACGGTCGTGGCCGATGAGCCCACCGAATGCATCCTGTTCGTGGCCTGGGAGTTCACGGCCCTGCTCAAGGAGTTCCCGGAGATGGCGATCCCACTCATGAACGCGCTCATCGCCCGCCTCCATCGTCGCGAGCGCCACCTGCGCTAGGGCTGGAGCTGCCTTCGCACCCAGCCCCGCTCGGGATCGCGCCGGTATTCGATCCGATCATGCAGCCGGTCCGGCCGGCTCTCCCAGAACTCCACCAGCTCAGGCTCCAGCCGGTACCCGCCCCAGAAGGATGGCAAGGGTATGGGCCCGTCCGGGCCGAAGCGGGCGGTCATCGCTTCCACCTGGGCGTCGAGGCCGGCGCGATCATCGATCGGCTGGCTCTGCTTCGAGGCCCATGCCGCAATCTGGTGGCCGCGTGGCCGTGATGCCCAGTAACTTGCCACCTCTGCGTCGTCGAGCGCCACCACCCGACCGCTGACCCGCACCTGACGGTTGGTCTGCTCCCACCAAAACGCGGCTGCCGACCGGGGGTTGACCGCCAGGTCGCGGCCCTTGGCGCTGTCGCGATTTGTGTAGAAGCGCAGGCCATCGGGCTCGATGCCGCGCAGCAGAACCAGCCGGACGCTGGGGCGGCCGGCGCCGTCCGCCGTGGCGAGGGCGAATGCATTCGGGAGCCGATGCCCGGCGGCCTCGGCCTGCGCCACCCAGACGGCGAGCTCGACCAGCGGATCTGGGTCGAGGCCTTCGACGTCGATGGGCATCGGTCAGGCGAGGACTTCGGGCAGGGCCGCGGCCAGCCGCTCGAACTGGTCGAGATCGTTGTGGAGCGCGGCACTGACCCGGATCAGGCGTCGCCAGGGGCCGCCATCGGGGCGCTGGGGCCAGGGTGTGACCAGGACCTGAAAGCCGCGCGCCAGGAGGGCATCGTGCAGTGGGTCGCCGTACAGGTCGACGCCCTGCACACGGCCACCCGCTTGCTCCTCCGGCAGCGGGACCGAGGCCATGCACCCGAGCATCGCGTCGGGGGCGGGGGATGGGATGGCCAGGGCGACGCACAGCAGGTCGCGCGCACGGCGTGCCAGATCCCGATTCCGGAGCCGGACCGCGGGCCAACCGCCGCCAAGCAGCCCGCCGATGAGATCCAGGGCGGTGGGCACCGCCAGCCAGGCGCTCGGGTCGCGGGTGCCGGTCCAGTCCGCCTCCAGCCGGAACCGCGAACGGTCGGTCCGGTCCGAGTTCGCACCGTGGCTGACGACCAGCGGATGGAACCCGGCCTGGCGGTCCCGCCGCACGTGGAGGAAGGCCGCGCCCTTCGGCGCACAGGTCCATTTGTGGAGGTTGCCCGCGTAATACGCCGCACCCAGGTCGTCGAGGTCCACGTCCAGCATGCCCGGGGCGTGCGCGCCATCGATGAGCGTGTCCACTCCCCGCGCGGCCAGCTCGGCGACGAGCTCCTCGATGGGCAGCACGACCGCCGTGGCCGAGGTGACGTGATCCAGCACCGCCAGCCGGGTGCGGGGCGTCACGGCGGCCAGAACCCGCTCCACGACGTCCGCGGATCCGGGAATCGGAAATGGGATGGCCACCGTCACCACGCGCGCCCCGAGCGGCGCGGTCACCGCGTCCATCGCGTTGCGGCACGCGTTGTACTCGTGGTCGGTGGTCAACAGCTCGTCGCCCGCTGCGATGGGCAGCCAACGCAGCACCGCGTTCACGCCGGTGGTCGCGTTGTCGACGAAGGCCAGGTCGTCCGGATCCGCGCCCAGGAATGCGCCCAGGTAGACCCGCGCATCGTCCAGGAGCCCCTCGAGGTCGCGTGAGAAGAAGGCCACCGGCTCGGCCTCCATGCGCCGCTGGATCGCGGTCTGGGCGTCGAGCACGAGAATGGGCGTGGCACCGAACGACCCGTGATTGAGAAAGGCGACATCCGGATCGAGCGACCACAGGTGTCGGAACTCGGACGCCATGCGACGGCTATCGTAGACCGATGATGGGCCTGTCTCGGCCGGCGGCCGTGGTCTGCGACCTGGACGGCACGCTGGTCGACACCGTGCCGACCCGGATCGCGGCGTGGCTCCGGACGTTCGAGGAATTTGGCCTGCCCGCCGACCGCGGCCACGTCGCCTCGCTCATCGGCTCCGACGGGAAGTGGCTCGCCGAGCAGGTTGCTACCGGCGCCTTCCGCGCACTGTCCCCGGCCGACGCGGAGGCCATCGACCGGCGCGCGGGCGAGATCTACGGGGAGCTGAACACGGCGCCCCGGCCGCTGCCGGGTGTCGCGGAATTCCTCGCGGCGCTGAACCTGGCCGGGGTCAAGTGGGCCATCGCAACGTCTTCGCGACTGGCCCAGGTGGGGGTATCGGTGGCGGCCCTGGGCCTGGCCCGGCCGCCGGTCATCGTCGACGGCCAGGCGGTGAGCCGCGCGAAGCCGGAGCCCGACCTCCTGTTGGCAGCGGCCGCCGCGCTCGGGACGGCGCCCGACGGCTGCTGGTGCGTGGGCGACTCGCGCTGGGATGTGCAGGCGGCCATCGCCGCGCAGATGCTGCCCGTCGGCGTGACAACCGGGTCCGCGACCGCGGAGGAGCTCCGCGCCGACGGCGCGCTGGCGGTCGTGGACCGCCTGGACCGCTTGGTGAGTGCCCTGTAGCCATGCCCCTTGACGCCTATCGGTCCAAGCGAGACTTCAAGGAAACCCCTGAACCGGCGGGCGACGCCCTGGCCGACACGAGCGGGCGCTTCGTCGTCCAGCGCCATCGAGCAACCCGACTTCACTACGACCTCCGCCTCGAAGTTGACGGCGTGCTCGCCAGTTGGGCGGTCCCGCGGGGCCCGACCCTGGACCCGGATCAGCGGCGGCTGGCCATGCGGACCGAGGACCACCCCATCGAGTACCTCGAGTTCGAGGCCGTCATCCCCAAGGGCCAGTACGGGGCAGGCGACATGATCGTCTGGGATTGGGGCACCTACGAACCGGAGGAGACCGATGCGCCGGCGGCCGCCGTGGCCGCCGGCGAGCTGAAGTTCCGGCTCCACGGGGAGCGGCTGCGAGGACGGTTCACCCTGGTCCGGACGGCGGGGCGAACCGACGACCAGGGGCGTGCGGAGGGCGGCGACCCGTGGCTGCTCATTCACAAGTCTGATCAGCAGGCCGAGCCGGGCTACGACGCGGAGTCGCTCCCGCGCAGCGTGAAGTCCGGGCGCACCAACGACGAGCTGTCCGCGGGCCTGCCGCCCCGATTCGAGGCGCCGGCGCCGTCGCCCGAACCGCCCATCGACCTGTCCGCCGCGCGCAAGGCGCCGCTGCCCGAGTTCGTGCCACCCATGCTGGCCACCGCCGGGGAGCACCCGTTCGAGGATCCAAGCTGGCTCCACGAGGTCAAGTGGGACGGCTACCGGGTCCAGGCCGTGGTGCGGGACGGGAAAGTCCGCCTATGGACCCGCAACCGCGCCGATGCGGCCGGCTACTTCCCGGAGCTGGCGGCCCCGCCGACCTGGATCGACGCCGGCGAGGCGGTCGTCGACGGCGAGGTGGTGGCCCTCGACGAGGGCGGGCGTCCAAGCTTCTCGGCCCTCCAGGAGCGGACCGGCCTGATCGGTCTCGAGGCCCGCACCGGGCGCCGTCGTCCGCGCGAAACGAAACCGGGCGCGGCGCCGCGCCGGACCCAGGCGGCCCCCATCGTCTACCAGGTCTTCGACCTGCTGCACCTCGACGGCCGATCCCTGCTGGACGTGCCACTCGAGTCACGTAAGCGGCTCCTGCGCCGGCTCCTCCGGCCTCACTCGCTCGTAAACTACGCCCCGCACCTGGCCGGCGAGGGGTCAGCCTTCCTGGACGCCGCGCTGGCCGGCGGACTGGAGGGGGTGGTGGCCAAGAAACGGATGAGCCGGTACCGCCCCGGCGAACGCTCGCCGGACTGGGTGAAGGTCAAGGTCCGGGCGGAGCAGGACGTGGTGGTGGTCGGCTGGCTGCCGCGGAAGGGGAGTGCCACCGATCTGGGTTCGCTGATTGTCGCCGTTCAAAGCGCAGGAGGCTTGGTGCACGCCGGCCAGGTGGGGAGCGGCCTCGGCGGTCGGATCCGCCGCGAGCTCCTGGTAGCCCTGTCCGACCTCGCTCGTCCGGACCCGCCGGTCGAGGGTGCGCCAGCCGTCGCCGGCGCCCGCTGGGTGGAGCCGCGCATCGTGGTCCGAGTCGAGTTCGCCGAATGGACGCCCGACGGCCTGCTCCGCCAGCCGACCTTCCTGGGCGTGGCGGCCGATCGGGGGGTGGAGTCCACCGTCCGCGAGGACCCGCCCCGACGGGCGGTTCGAGCGGCGGAAGCGGCTCCCGCATCGGCTGGCGTTCCCAGGCTTCAAACGGCCGTCACGGACGCCGAACTGGCGGCCCTCGACGCCCTCCCTGGGGAGGGAACCTGGGAGATCGGCGGCCACGCTGTGCGGCTCACGAACCTGGAGAAGGTCCTCTTCCCGGCCCGCGACCCGGACCCGGCGCCGGTCACCAAGCGGGACCTGGTGCGCTACTACACGACGGTGGCCGGAGCGCTGGTGCCCCACCTGCGCCGGCATGGGCTCACCCTGCAGCGATTCCCGGACGGCGTGGCGCGAGCGGGGTTCTGGCAGAAGGACCTGCCCTCGCACACCCCGGCCTGGATCACCCGCCGTGAGCTGGTCGACTCCGAAGGGACCAAGCAGTACGTGGTCGTCGACCGGGTCGCCACCCTGGCCTGGCTGGCCCAGGAGGCGGCGGTGGAGCTGCACCCGTGGACAGCGACCATCGAGGCCCCCGATCGGCCCCGGCACGCGCTCATCGACATCGACCCTGGCGATACCACGACCTGGGACGAGGTCCTGGTCCTGGCGCGCCTGTTCCGCGCGGCTCTGGGGCACCTGGGCCTCATCGGCCTCCCGAAGACGACCGGCAAACGCGGCCTCCAGGTCTGGATCCCAATCGCCGACCGATACACCTTCGACCAAACCCGCGACTGGGTGGAGCAGCTGTCGCGCGCCATCGGGCAGACGGTGCCCGATCTCGTGAGCTGGGCCTGGTCCAAGCGCGATCGTCGGGGCCGGGCCCGACTGGACTACACCCAGAATGCCCCGATCCGGACCCTGGTGGCGCCGTACAGCGTGCGGCCCGCCCCCGGCGCCCCGGTTTCGGCGCCCATCGAATGGGACGAGCTCGAGGATCCGGAGCTCGCGCCCGACCGCTGGACCGTGCGCACCCTGCCCCCACGGCTGACCGAACGGGGGGACCTCTTCGCCCAGGCGTTGACTCTGGGTCAGGACCTGCCGGCCCTCGCCTAACGCGAAGGCGCCACGGCCAAAAGCCGTGACGCCTCTCCCCGGATGTTCGACCTGGCGCCCGTTACCGGGCGCTCATCGGTCTACAGGGGCCAACCGCCCCCGGTTGTTGCTGAGCGCATATCGCGTCTCCCGTCTGGGGCGGCTCACCCCAATCGAGTGAGAACCGCGCGAGGAGACAGTCGCGCCGGAAGTCCGCCGCCACAATGACCCGTGGGTACCGGAAGCCCATCCGGGCAGGAGTACCTTCGGCGAGGGCGATTGGCTCGACACGTCGGTCAACTACAAGTTGCCAGGCCGGTGTAGACTGCCGCCGATGCCGCGAACCCGGATCTCGGTGGATTCGACGGAACACGACGCCGCGCTGGAATTGGCGCGGCGTGTTGGTGAGCGGATTCGGGTTGCCCGACGACGCGCCGGCCTGACCCAGAGCCAGCTCTCCGGCGAGCGCTACACGAAGGCGTACATCAGCGCCCTGGAGACCGGGATCACGCGGCCCTCGATGGTGGCCCTCAATTACATCGCCGCGCAGCTCGGGTTGCCGGCCAGCCATTTCCTGGGCGAGGCCCACCCGACCTGGAGCCGGCTCGAGGTCGACATGCGTCTGGCGGCCGGCGACTGGGCCGGTGCGGCCGAGGGCTACCGGTCACTCATGGAGACCGGCCTCGGCGATGTCGCTCGCGCGGAAGCATTGCGTGGGTTGGCGGAAGCTGAGGCGCGCCAGGATCGCGGGCGGGAGGCGATCGCCGCAGCGTCCGAGTCGACGCGCGTCTTCGCCAGCCTGGGCCGCACCGTGGATGCCGCCCTGTCGCGCTATTGGCTGGCCTACGGCACCTACCTGACCGACAACGAGGCCGATGCGCGCAGCCAGCTCCAGGGCCTGCTGGCCCAGGTCCGCTCCGGGCTGCAGGTGGAGCCCGATTTCGAGATGCGCCTGCTGACCGCGCTGGCTGCCGTGGAGTCACGCGTGGGTGAGCACGACCGCTCGCTCGCCTACCTGGAGGAAGCACGCGGTATGGCCGACGATCTCGACGATCGTCGCCGGGCGAACTTCCTGTTCAACCTCGCCATCAGCTATCGGGAGACCGGGGACATCGAGGCCGCCATTCGAGTCGGGCAGCAGGGCCTGGCCCTGTACCGAGCGGCTGGCGCCCCGTTCGAATCGGCCACCATCGAGAACGACCTGGCCATGGCCTACCTGGCCCTGGGCAACCTGGAGCGAGCGAGCGAGCTGGCCGCCGAAGCACGCGAGCAGTTCGAGACCGTTGGAGATGATCGGTTCCTGGCAGCCGTCCTGGATACCGAGGCCCAGATCGCGCTGGCCGGGGGGTTGCACGATCGCGCCTTGGCGCTCACGGCACGTTCTCATCAACTGGCCCGGGACACCGGGAACCGGCTGGTGGAAACGTTGTCCCTGATCACCGCGGCCCGCGTCCTGCGCGCCCGCGGCGACCGAAAAGGGGCCGAGCGGCGCTATGCGGCGGCGGCCGAGTTGGCGCGCGCCGGCTCGGGTCAGGGGCGACTCCGCGACCTGCTGGGGGAGTGGGCCGACCTGCGCGCCGAGGGAGGCGACTACCAGGGCGCGTACGAGCTCACCGCCGAAGCGGTGAAAGTCAATTAGGAGTTGACAGGAGCGGTTCGATGGCGTTAGGTTGAGCGCCAACGGACCGGTGTGGGCACCCGCCTTCGGCGGACCGGTTCGGACATTTGGGGGGATTGAGGGATCGGGGAATGGGCACAGCTCCCCGGTCCCTTTCTTCATGCCCGCCGAACCGCCGCTGGCGCTACTGCGGAACGGCGGGCTCGACCACCTCGAAGCGGCCCTGGGCGTACACCGGGCCGGCCGGGTCGAGGTAGATCCGCAGCGTGAACCTCCCATACCCGAACAGCGCGATGAGGTCCGCAGTCGTCGTCTGGTAGCCAAAGCTGGCCGGCGCCGGCAGCAGCCGTTCCGGGGTCGGTGGCTGGAGGACGACCTCCAGCCCGGCCCGATATTGGATCACCGCGACGTACACCTGGGGCACGCCCGGGTGAGTCGGGGGGTTGACGGAGTACGCGAACGGGTCGCCTTGCTTGAACTGGTCGCTCGGCTGGGTGACCAGATACGTGTCGGGGTCCAGGTCGAAGCCGAAGGTGATCGGCAGCGGGGCCGATTGCGACGTGGGCGTCGGCTCGGATGGGAGCCCGGCCACCACCGACGCCAGTCCGATCAGGATCAGCAGCAGGCCGATGCCGGTGACGACCGTCCAGCCATGCCGGGTCCACGATCGGCGTGGCTCCCTGGAAGACGACCGCGGCGGTCGTGGAGCCCGCGAGCCAGTGACCGTCTGGGGGACGGCCTGGGTGCGCGGTCGCCGGCTCATGGGCCGACACTCTACGCGGACTGACAGGTAGCATCTCGCCGTGCCCGATCCCGACCTGGACCTGCCCATCCACGTTGACTGGGTGGACGCCGGGCTGCTGGGTGACGGCCTGCGCGGCCGTCTGGGACTGACCATCCTGCCGGGCAAGCGGGGCAAATCGGTCCGATACCCGGGGCTCGTCTACCGGCGTGACACGCGGACCGATCTCGCGCGCCTGCGCGAGCTGGGCGTCGGATTCCTGGCCCTGCTGGTGGACGACTATGAGCTCGCCCGATGGGGCGACCCGGGCCTGGTTGAGCAGGCCACCGCGGCCGGGATCAGGGTTCGTCGCCTGCCGATCCCGGACGGGGAGGCCCCGCCATCGCTGACGAGCGTGGATGAACTGCTGGCGGAGATCGCGGTGGCCCGGGAGACGTCGGACGCGGTGGTGGCCTGCATGGGGGGCGTGGGGCGGTCGGCGACGGTCGCCGCCTGTGCCCTGGCTGCCGCCGGGCTGTCCCCCGATCGGGCTATTGCCCACCTGCGGGAGGTTCGACACCCTACCGCGGTCGAAACACCGCACCAGGCGGCCTTTGTGGCCGCCTACGCTGCGCATAGGGAGAACGGATGACCGATCGCTGGGTCTGTGCCCGCTGCTTCACCTCGGCGGAGGAGTCCGCCACCGTGTGCCCCAACTGCGGGCTGGCGCGGGGAGGGTCTCCCGAAAACGCCGCCGGCGAGGCCCCGCCCAGCGCTACTGCCGCGCCCAGCGCTACTGCCGCGCCCAGCGCTGACGTTTCCCCCGCGCCGCCACCGGTCCCAAGCCCAGGGTGGGGAGCGGAGGAACGCTGGGTCTGTCGGCGCTGCTTCTCCTCGAACGATGGGACCGCCACGGCGTGCGCAAACTGTGGGCAGATGCGCGACGCAGGCGCGTCTCCCGACGCCGCGGACGGGTGGACCGGCGGGGCGCCCGCACAGCCGGCCGGGGGGCAGGGCCGCCAGTTTCCCTGGCGACTCGTCATCTACGGCGTCATCGCCCTGGTTGTCATCGGGGGGTCGGTCTTGTTCGCGGCTCGCCGGGGCGACAGCGGCGAGATCGTTGACGCCGGGAACCTGAGCGTCTTCGACCTCCAGGAGGGTGACTGCTTCGACGCGGGCCTCAATTCCAGTCAGGTCACCGAGATCTCGGAGGTGCATGCCCTTCCGTGCGCGGAGCCGCATGTGTACGAGATGTTCTCGGTCGCGGACTACCCTGCCGGCGAGTCTCCCTCCGCGGCCGACGAGGACTACACAGCGTGGGAGAGGGACAACTGTCTCGGCCAGTTCGAGGCGTACGTTGGCCTCGACTACGACTCCTCGATGTACTACATCAGCGCCCTGATTCCGACCGACTCCTCTTGGGCGCAAGGGGACCGCACGTTGATGTGCTTCCTCCATACCGATGGGGAATCGGCGCTCACCGGTTCGGCACACGGCGCGGCGCAGTAAGTTCAGCTGGGCAGAGGAAGGTTCAGCCCGAAGCCAGCTCCGCGAAGCGTGCCAGGGCGTTGGCCAGGCGCATCTGATCGGGCGTTCGGGCCCGGACACGGAGCAGGCTGGGCGAAGCGACCAGCACCGCGACGCAGCGCGCCCGCGAAGTTGCCACGTTGAGCCGATGCCCGCTGTACAGGAAGCCCATCCCGCGCGGCGCGTCCTCGGCGGATGACGAGGCCATGCTGTAGATCGAGATCGGCGCCTCCTGGCCCTGGAACTTGTCCACCGTGCCCACCCGCGCCTGGGGCAGGAGACGCGCGATGGCGCCAACCTGGGCGTTGTAGGCGGCCACGATAACGATCTGCGACCAGTCCACCGGCCGCTCGTGGCCGTGCTGGTCGATCCATGTTGCGCCCCCGTCGACCAGAGCCTCAGCCAGGTCGGCCACGACCCGTGCTTCCTCCACCGAGGCGTTGTCGTTCGCCTCGTGCACGACCGCCACCAGCCGCGGGCCGGTGCCCGAGGTGGGATCCGGTCCGCGCAGGTCTTGACCGATGAGTTGTGGCTCGGGCTCGAGCCGCCCTTCGTAGAAGACCTCCGAGGTGTACGCGCACAGGTCCGGGTGAAGCCGCCAGGTCGTTTCCAGGAACAGGCCCAGATCGTCGGGCATGGTGGCCGACGTGCCGAGGAGGTGTGCCAATGCCGATCGATCCGCGCCTGGCGGATGCGCGCCCTGAAGCGGCTGATCGAGTTGCTGCGGGTCGCCCAGCAGGACCAGGGACGACCCGCCGGACGCGGCCGCCAACGTGTTGGCCAGCGACATCTGTCCCGCCTCGTCTACGAACAGCACGTCGACGGCTCCAACCATGTCGTCGCGGGCCCACAGCCACGCCGTTCCGGCGGCCACGGCCGCGGTGCGGGCATGGAGTGCGGTGCGCACCTCGGCGTTGTCCGTTGTGACGCGCACCGACCGATGGTCGAAGCCGTCCTCGTCATCGGTCACCTTCTGGATGATCCCGATCTCGACCCCGGCTTTGTCGGCGGCCTCGGTGAGCTGGGCGAGAAAATTCCCGATCACCCTGTGGCTGTTGGCGGTGATGCCGACGCGCCGCCCTTGGCGGACGAGGTCGAGCGCCATATGCGCTCCGCTGTACGTCTTGCCCGATCCGGGCGGCCCCTGGATTGCGAGGGTTGAGCGGTCCACGGCCAGCGCCAACCGACGAGCGGCCTTGAGGTCTGTCTCCCCCGGCTGGCGAAGCGAGCCGCCCGTTGGCTGGCCGACCCGGGGCGGACGGCGAAGGAGCAGGTCGCAGGCAGCCCGATGGGGTCCGTCGGCACCCAGGCCGTGGTCGGCGACCCATTCCCCGAGCCGCATTAGCGCGTTCTCCATCACGCCGGCGCCGTAGCGGTCGAAAGGAACCAGAGCGGTGGGATGCGGATCCGATCGACTCTTGGCCCGCTTGAGGTCAATGGTGCGCCCGGCCTCATCGATGGCCACCACTTTGCCCGCGTCACGCCCCGTGGCCGGGTCGACAACGCCGTGGCCCTCCCTCACGTCGTACTCCTGGTCCGGGAACCAATATCGGTGCACCAGCGACTTCTTGACCGTGTCCACGATGCCGACGTACTCGAGCCCGGCAAGCGGCTCGCTGGCCTCGATGCGCTCGGCATCGGTCATCCCCATGAGGTGGTAGTAGAGCCACCACACGCTCTTGTCCTCGCGACGGTGCCAGGACAGCAGCTGGGCCAGGAGCCAGCGCGCCTGCTGGTCCGGGTCGCGCCCAATTTCGGGGACCCCGGCCGTCAGCCGGCCGGCCAGGGCGGCGACCTGTTCCTGGCGCGCACTGAGCTCCTGTCCGGGGTCCGGCTCGCGGGGACCGGGACGGGGGACCGCATGCCCGGCCAGAGACTCGAGTTCGAGGCGGCGTTCCTCCAGCCACTCTCGCAGGCGGCGTGTGCTCACGACATCGTCGCGGTTGTAGCCCTCGATCCGCTGGAGGTGATCGGCCGCCGGGCGCTCACCTTCGTTCAGCTCCAGCCACTGCTCGAAAGCCACGATGCTCGACCCCGCGTCTCGCAGGTCGACGCTTCGGGTGAAGCCGTAGATGGGTTCGAGGTGCTTCAGGCCATAGCTCTCGACCGAGGCCCGCAGGCTCTGCCGGACGACCCGATGGAGGTCGACCAGGGCACCGCCGCGGAGTAGGCGGTCCACCTCGTCCTCCCGGGTGGCGTGGCGACCCATGAGCCGCTTCAGCGCGGTCGGCTCGTACGGGGCGAAGTGGTAGATGTGGGCATCGGGGTATTGCCACAACCGGGCCGCAAACAGGTCCATGACGGATTCGAAGGCGCCCTTCTCGCCGGTGGCGCTGAAGTCGCCGTTCGCGTCGGCCGACCATGTCGCCTGCCAAGTGCCGTCGAGGTCCATCACCCCGAAGAGGTACTCGAGCCCGTCTTCGGCCGCGTACGGGTCTCCTTCGATGTCGAAGAACAGGTCGCCCGGTGACGGCACGGGAAGCGACGCCAGGCCGAGCTCGGATGGGATCGGCTCACCGGTGGGCGGCTGGAACAGCTCGTACTGGAGCCGGCCCTGCAACCGTCCCTCCAGCTGAATGCGGGCTTGTTCGCGGACACGCTCGAGGGCTGCCGCGCTGGTGCCTTCCAGGTGCGGGCTGACGGGGACCGGGAGCGTACCCAGCGCTTCCAGGGTGTCGACTCCGCGGCCCTGGAGGCTGCGCCGCTGGCGAGCACTGATCCCGGCCACCAGGCTGAGATGGTCGTCCGCCCGGCGCCGAGCCTGGCAGTCCAGCCGCCAACGGCAGACGTCGCAATGCTCGACCGGATCAGGGTAGGTGGCGCTCGGCGGATACGCCGCCGGCGCGGCCGCCGGCCCCACCGAGTCCTCGAAGCGCTGCCGCGCGGCGCGGTAGTACGCCATGAAGTCAGCCACCCGCAGGGTTCGCTGCCCGCCAGCCGAGCCACCCAGGACGACGTGCAGCCACTCCGGCTCCACGCCCTGGATGGCGGCCAGCAGGTCGATGTAGGTGCAGATCTGCAGGACCGCGCCCGCCTTGACGTGGCGGGCCAGCTTGGTATCCGCGACCTCGTAGTGGTAGGCGCCCCAGTGGCTGGGTCGGCCTCTGCTCTCCACCCGGAGCAGGAAATCGGCATGGCCTCGCCAGCGGCCGTCGAAGAACGTGGCCTGGTAGATCACGTCCGCGCCCGCGGTCATTGCCGTCGTCGTTTCCTCTGCGGCCGCCCGCAGCTCGGCGCCGTGGTCCTGGCTGGACCCGTCGCGAGCGATCTCCACGACGCTCCGCCCGTCGGCCCGGAGGAGGTCCAGGTAGCGCCGTTCGTGCAGCTCGCCGCGACGCCGCAGGACGTCCAGCTCCGGGTCGTCCAGCACGGGGCGTGCGACCAGCCCGGCGAGGGCGGCCCGTTCCAGGGCGGTGAGGTGCTCGCACTCCAGAAAGCCGACAAGGTCGCTGGCCGAGTAGACCGGCGCTCCGTCGATCAGCTGCACGCGGCGACCCTGCTGCTCACTTCGCGGTACGTCGGAAGCTGGCCAGCCAAGCCTGGGCCCCGCCCTGGCCGAGCCGGGTCTCGAACTGGACCGCCACGATGGAATCGGTCTGCCAATCGTCGGCGAAGGTGGCTTGAAGCTCGGCTTGGGTCACGCGCCGCGGACCCCACCCGGTCGGCTCGGCCTCGGAGAAGCACATGATGTGCAGCCCGCTGTCCGGCGCGCTGAGCGCGCGCATGCTGGCTGCATAGCGGGGCCGGTCCTCGTCGGGCAGGGTGTGGAAGCAGCCGCAGTCGATCAGGGTGTCGAACGTCCGGCCCACCGCGCCCGGATCGAGCGCGTCCGCGGCCAGGAACACGACCGGCAGGCGCCGGGCGTGGGATTTCACCATCGCGCGCTCGATGGCCACATTCGACACGTCGATGCCCCAGACCTCGTGACCTCGCTCGGCCAGGTAGAGCGCGTTCTCGCCGGTCCCGCAACCGACGTCCAGGACGCTGACGCCCACGCGCCCGGCCGCGTCGAGGTCCATGAGCGCCCGCTGCGGGCGGCCGATGTCCCACGGCGGTTGCCCCCGATACGCGTCGTCCCAGGTCATGAGCCCAGTCTAGAACCGGCCACCCCGCCGCTGCGGACGCGTCGCGGACCTGCCATTCTTAGTCGTCACCGTCGCGCAAAGGAGTGCCTCCATGGATCTGATCGAACGCATCGACGCCCTCATCCAGGACCGTCATCTGCTGTCCCATCCGTTCTATACCCGCTGGCGCGAGGGAACGCTGCCAGTCGAGGCCATCCAGGAGTACACGCGCCAGTACTACGCGTTCGAATCCGCCTTCCCGCGCCTGCTGTCAGCCATCCACAGCCGGACTGAAGACCCCGTGGTGCGGCAGTCGATCCTCGACAACCTATGGGACGAGGAGCACGGCGAGGTCAATCACGCCGAGCTGTGGCTGCGCTTTGCCGAGGGCATGGGCGTCGAGCGCGACGAGGTGCGCGGCGCCGAGGCCAACGCCGGGACCCGGGCACTGATGGAGACCTACTGGGGCCTGGCCACTGATGGCTCGCCGGCCGCCGGCATCGCGGCCCTGTACGCCTACGAGGCCCAGGTCCCCGAGGTGGCGGCCGAGAAGATCAACGGCCTTCGTGAGCGGTACGGCATTGACGACGATCGGACGCTGGCCTTCTTCACGGTCCATTCGACCCTCGACCTCGTGCATTCCGGGGCCGAGCGCGACGCGATCCGCCGCACGACCGAAACCGAACCCGAATCCGATGCCGCGCTGGCGGCCACGTCCCGGGCCCTCGATGCGTGGTGGGGCTTCCTGGACGCGGTGAACGTCTGACCCGAGATCTCATGCGGAAGGCCGAGTTCGGCTTTCCGGGCACGGCGCTGCGACGGGAATTGGTCGATGCGATCCTGCGAGGGGAGAAGACGGCCACGGCCGGCCTGCTGGTGGATCTCGAACGCGAGGGCGAGGCACTCGCCACGCCCGGGGAGCGGCAGGTCGTGGTCGACGTTGACGACCGGGCGGTGGCGGTCATCGAGCTGACCGAGGTCACGGTGCGCCGGATGTCGGACGTCGACCTCCCATTCGCCAAAGACGAAGGAGAGGGATTCGAGACCGTTGCGGCGTGGCGAGACGCCCACGAGCGGTTCTTCGGGAGCTACCTGGATGAGATCCGGATCGGTCTGTCCGATCCGGAATGGCGGCTGACTGACGACACGCTCGTGGTGTGCGAGCGGTTCCGCGTTGTCGAGCGGCTCGCCGCGCCTTGAGATTTGGCCAATTCTCATTCAGCCCGTGGGCAGCTCCTGCAACCAGGACGCGATCCGGTCCAGCGCGTCCTCGCGCACCGCGTTGAGCCCGTGGCCCAGGCGCGGGTAGGTCACCAGCTGAGCGTGCGGCAGGCGCGGCACGACCTCGCGCAGGAGTGCGATCCTGGCGAACGGGTCCGACTCGCCGCTCAGAAGCAGGACCGGGCACACGATCCGGGGCCAGTGCGCGATCCGGGCGTCCACCGTCTCGGGGTGGCCGGGCCGATGGAGCGGATACGACAGGAGGACGAGGCCCGCCGGGGCCTGGTCGGCGGCGATCAGGCTCGCCACCCGGCCGCCGAACGAGTGGCCGCCGATGACCGTCGCCGGCCCGGGCTCCACGGCCGTGCGATACGCGGGAATGGCCCGTTCCGCCGTCGAGCGAGGGAGCTGGACCGGCGTCGCCTCGAAACCGCGATCGCGCAAGCCATCGGTCCACGGCCGCATCGAGGCCGCGGAGCCTGACGCACCGTGGCCCAGGAAGACGTGGAGCGCTGATGGGCGCATCGGGGCATTGTGGGCGACATGGCGGTACTCTGATCGGGTGACAGGCGGGCCGATGATGACCTCGCGCCCGAGCGCTGCACTGGCCGGGGCGGCCGCCGGGACGGCGGCTATCGGCGTCAATGAGCTCATCGCCGGCCTGCTGCCCGGCGCGCCCTCGTTCGTGGTCGAAGTCGGCGCGTTGGTCATCTCCCTCCAGCCGCCGGGCGCCAAGCAGTTCGTGGTGGACCTGTTCGGGGAGGCTGACAAGCTCGTCTTCAACCTGCTGATCGTGGCGGTCGCGATCATCGGCGCCGCGGTGCTGGGGATCGTGGCGCGCACCCGCTTCAGCATGGCCGCCCTGGGTTTCGTCGGGGCCGGGCTGGCCGCCCTGGCCGTCTCGGTGTTGTTCGACTCGCTGGTGCAGCCGATCCTGGCGCTCGCATCGGCCGTCATTACCGTGGGTGCCGGGGTCGGGGTCCTGCGCTGGCTGCTGGGAACAGCCACCCCGTTGGTGGCGGAGATGCCCGATTGGTCGCGACGCCGCTTCATCGGTACCTCGCTGGGGGTGGCCGGCGTGGCGGTTGCCGGCGGCGTGCTGGGTCGTTGGATCGGCGAACAGACGCGCGTCGCGACGCCGGTTGGCATCACCCCGGTTCCCGAGCCCGTCAACCCGCTTCCGGAGCTGGGAGCGGGGACCGACCTGGGCATCTCGGGCCTGACGCCCATCGTCACGCCGAACCCCGATTTCTACCGCATCGACACTGCCCTGCTCACCCCGCGGATCGACGCCGCGACCTGGCGCCTCACCGTCACCGGCATGGTGGACCGCTCGCTGACCTTCACCTACGACGACCTCCTGGCCCTTCCGCTGTACGAGCAGTACGTGACCATCGCGTGCGTTTCGAACGAGGTCGGAGGCCAGCTGGTAGGCAACGCCCTGTGGACTGGTGCCCGCCTGCGCGAGGTGCTGGACACCGCTGGCGTCCAGCCCGGGGCGACCCAGGTCGTGGGCCGCTCATTCGATGGCTGGACCGCGGGATTCCCGACCGAGTGGGTGATGACCGATGAACGCGAGGCCCTGATCGCGGTGGCCATGAACGGGGAGGCGCTGCCCGCGGAGCACGGGTTCCCGGCCCGCCTCATCGTCCCCGGCCTGTTCGGCTACGTGAGCGCCACCAAGTGGCTGACCGAGATCGAGCTGACCACGTGGGACGCGTTCGACGCGTATTGGGTCCCGCTGGGGTGGGCCAAGGAGGGGCCGATCCTGACCCAGTCGCGCATCGACCTGCCGCGTCCCGGCTCGTCGCTGGGCGCGGGACACGTCGCCGTCGCCGGCGTGGCCTGGGCGCCGGATCGGGGCGTGACCCGGGTCGAGGTCCAGGTCGACGACGGGGCGTGGAACCCGGCCGAGCTGTCGGTTGCCATCAGCGATGCCACCTGGGTCCAATGGCACTACCCCTGGCACGCCAACCCAGGCAGCCATCAGATTCGAGTCCGCGCCACCGACGCCACGGGCGATGTCCAGGAGTCGCGGGTTACCGAGCCCGCGCCCGATGGGGCACGCGGCTACCACACCATCCAGGTGAGCGTCGGGTAGGTCACAATCGGCCGCGTGCCGAACCCGGTCGCGCCGGTCCTGATCGTGAACCCCATCGCCGGCGACGGGGCCGGCGGCCGTCTTCTGCCGCGCCTGGAGGAGCAACTCGGCCGGCGCGATGCGCAGATGTTCGTCTCCACCCGACGCGGCCACGCCGAGGAGTTGGCCGCCGAGGCGGTGCGCGACGGTGCCGACCGGGTCGTCGCGGTGGGCGGCGACGGCACGATGCAGGAGGTCGTCAACGGCATCATCGCCGCCGGCGGGGGAACGCTGGGCGTCGTACCGGTGGGTCGTGGTAACGACCTGGCGCGCAGCCTGTCCATTCCCCTCGATCCGTTGGCCGCCCTCGACGTGGCGCTCGGCCCGACCAAAACCACCATGGACGTGGGCCGCGCCATTCGGGGCGCGCATCTCCGCCATTTCGTGGCCGCTGGTGGGGTCGGCTTCGACGCCCAGGTGGCATGGACGATGGCCAACCCGCGCCCGTGGTGGAAGAACGGTCGAGCCGGCTACTTCGCCGGCACCCTGGACGAGCTGCGGCGATTCCACAACCAGCGGCTGCGGATCACGTTCGACACGGCCGACGGACGGGAAGCGGTGGACCACGTCTCCCTGATGGCCGCCTTCGCCAACGGCCCGTACTACGGCGGCGGCATGAAGATCTGCCCGGATGCGAGCCTGACCGACGGGCAGCTCGACGTCTGCGTGGTGGGCGACCTGACGCGCTTCCAGGCGCTCCGTGAGCTGCCGGGCATCTACGAGGCCAAGCACGTCCGCAATCCAAAGGTCCGCTTCTACCGCAGCCGCTGGCTCCTGATCGAGGGCGACGAGCCGACCCGCGTCCACCTGGACGGCGAGCCGTGGGGAACCCTGCCGTTGCGGGTCGAGGCGTTGGCGGCGGCCATTCAGGTGGCGGTGCCGGCATGAGCGAGGCTGAGCCGGCCGCCCGTGGCTGGCAGGTGCTTGATGCCGCGGGCCGCTGGATCGGCACCGTGGACGACGTCTTTGCCGACTACCTGCTGGTCCGGACCCGCGGCTGGCTGCCGGTCGACCTCTACGTCCCGGTGACCGACGTCAGCCCCGCCGGCCAGCCCCAGGCGGTTGTGGTTGCCGCCGAGAACGACCGGGATGCGTATGCCCGCTGGCATCGGCCGCTCAAGAAGGCCCCGCATGACTGAACCGATGGGCTTCGCGCCGGACGTCCTCGGTCGGCTGCGGACGACTGATGAAGTCCGCATAGAGACCTGGGCCGCGCCCTCGGCACAGGCGCATCGGACCACCATCTGGGTCGTGGTCGACGAGCGTGATCGTGTCCTGATCCGAACCTATCGCGGCCCGACCTCGCGCTGGTATCGCGAGGCGAGAGCCAACGCGCAATGCGTGCTGTGGTTGGGTGGCGAGCCGGTGCCCGTGCGGGCCGAGGCGGCTGACGACCCTGACCGGATCGCTGCCGCCAGCCGGGGGTACGAGGCGAAATACGCCGGCGATCCGGCCGTGCGGGGGATGGTGGCTCCAGCCCAACTGCCGACCACGCTCGAACTGCGCCCGCGCTGAACGGGTACCCTACCCACGTGAACGAGGTCCAGCGTGCCGAGGCCTTCTACGCGCACGTCTCGAGCGGGGGCAGAGTCGAGGCCGATGACTGGATGCCGGACGATTACCGGGCCGCCGTCCTGAAGTTCGTCGAAATGCACGCCAACAGCGAGCTCATGGGCGTCCTGCCGGAACGCGAATGGATCCTCCGCGCGCCGAACCTGCGCCGCAAGCTGGCGCTGACCAGCAAGATCCAGGACGAAGTGGGGCACGCCCAACTCCTGTACCGGGTGGCCGAGGACCTGGGCAAGAGCCGCGACGCCATGCTGGCCGACCTGCTGGCCGGCAAGACGAAGTTCCACAACGTGTTCCACTACCCGACACGCTCGTGGGCGGACGTGGGGATCATCGCCTGGTTGGTGGATGCGGCGGCCATCGTCAGCCAGCAGGCCCTGCGCGACTCCTCATACGCGCCGTACGCGCGGACCATGAAGAAGATCTGCTGGGAGGAATCGGTCCACATCATGCACGGCCGGGACGTCGTGCTGACGCTGATGACCGGCACCGATGCCCAACGCGAGATGGTCCAGGAGGCACTGGACCGATGGTGGGGCCCGCTCATGCAGATGCACGGTCCGCCCACCGATCCAGCCACCGACCGCGACCTGATCTGGCAGATCAAGTCAAAGGGCAACGAGCAACTGCGCCAGGAGTTCCTGGCCATCTACGTCCCGCGCATCAGGGAGCTGGGGCTCACGATTCCTGATCCCGAGCTGCGTCATGACGAGGCAACCGGCCGCTGGCACTACACCGAGCCCGACTGGGACGAGCTCCGGTCGGTGGTGACCGGCCACGGGCCGATGTCGCAGGAGCGTCTCGAGTTCCGCCGCTTCCATCGCGCCGAGACCCAGTGGGTGCGCGACGCGGTCCTGGGAGCCGCTGCCTGAGCGGCAGCCGTGACTGACCGGGTGTGGGAGGTCTTCCGTCAGGAGGCGGAGGGCGACCCATTCATCCACGGGGGCAGCGTCAATGCCCCCGACGAGGAATTGGCCATGCACTACGCGCGCGAGTTCTACGGCCGCCGCCAGGAAAGCGTGCGGCTGTGGGTCGTGCCGCGCGACGCGATCGTCGAGCTGGACGACCCGGACCTGCTCCAGCCGCCATTCGATCGGTCCTTCAAGCGCCCCGGCGGCTACCTCATCAAGCACAAGCTGGAGGCGGCCCGGGTGCGTGCCGGTTCGCCGGTCGGCAATGTTGAGCCGGAGGGCGAGGCGTGACGGACCTGGACGCGGCGACGCGGGAGGCGCTGGCGGAGCTGCTGCTCACCCTGGCCGACGACGAGTTCGTGCTCGGCTTCTGGGACTCGGAGTGGACCGGGATCGCCCCCATGCTCGAAGAGGACGTGGCCACCTCGTCCATCGCCCAGGACGAGATCGGCCATGCCAAGGCCTGGTACGAGTTGCTGGCCGAATTGACCGATGACGACGCGGATCGGATCGCGTACGGCCGCGAGCCTGAAGCGTACCGCCACGCCGCGCTCATGAACCACCCGCGCACCGACTGGGCGTTCACGGTGGCCCGTCGCTTCCTGTACGAGACCGCCGACGCGGTTCGGCTCGAGGCGCTGAGCCGGTCGAGCCATCCCGGGGTCGCCGGGCTGGCGGCCAAGATGCGGCGCGAGGAGACCTACCATCTCCTCCATTGGTCGGCATGGATGCGCCGCCTGGCGGAAGGGGTCGGCACGCGGGCGCGCATCGTGGCTGCCCTGGAGCGGCTGTGGCCCGACGCCGAGGCCATCTTCTCCCCGCTGGCCGGTGAGGCGTCACTGGTGGCCGCCGGCATCCTGCCCGACCGCCTCGCAGCCCTCCGCGCAGCCTGGCATGAGCGAGCGGCGACCGAGCTGCGCGGCCTGGGCCTGCCAGTGCCCGTGGATGATGAGGCGCCCCCGCCGACCGAGGGGCGGACGCTGCGGACCGATGACTTCCGCTGGCTGTGGGGCGAGTTCACCTCCGTGGCACGCGCTGAACCGGGAGCCACCTGGTGATCCCGAATCGGGCGCCGGTGGGCGAACCGGAGGCCGCCATCTGGGCCGCCCTGGCCGAGGTTCCCGATCCCGAGATCCCGGCCATCAGCGTCGTCGACCTCGGCGTGATCCACCGCGTGGAGCTCGCGCACGATCGGTCCACGCTGCGCGTGGAGCTGCTGCCGACGTTCATCGGCTGTCCGGCGATCGAGATCATGCGGGAGGCGATCGGCATCCGGCTGAGGGAGCTGGGGGTCGCGGAGCGGGTCGAGGTCAGCCTGACGTTCGCTGAGCCGTGGACGTCGGATCGGATCTCTCCGACCGGAAGGGAGCAGCTCCGATCCAGCGGCTTCGCCCCGCCGCCGCACCTGCGTGACCTGGGGGCGCTGGGGGAGCTGCCGACGCTCACCGTCGTGCCGTGCCCGTACTGCGGCTCGCGTCAGACGACGCTCGAGAACGCGTTCGGCCCGACCCTGTGCCGCGCCATCTACCATTGCGCCGGCTGCCGGCAGCCGTTCGAAGCCTTCAAGCCAATCTAGGAGAGACGGGTGGCCCTCGACGGAGATGAGGTCCGCTCCGCCGCCGCGGAGCTGCTGGACGCCGGTGCCCACGACCCGCTCGACGCCATGCGTCACTCGGCGTCGCATGTCATGGCCGCCGCCGTCCTGGAGCTGTTTCCGGAGGCCCGCCTGGGGATCGGTCCGGCCATCCGGGACGGCTTCTACTACGACTTCGACCTGCCGCGCCCGCTGACGCCCGCCGACCTGGAGGCGATCGAGGAGCGGATGCGCGCCCAGGTGGCGGCCGACCACGCGTTCGAGCGATACGAACAGGACCGCCCCACTGCCCTGACTGAGCTCGAGGCCGCCGGCCAGCCGTACAAGGTCGAAATCGTGCGCGACCTCTCGGCGGAGGACGGGCAGGTCATCTCGTTCTACCGCCACGGGGGGTTCACCGACCTGTGCCGCGGGCCGCACGTGGCGTCGACCGGGAAGCTGGGCCCGTTCAAGCTGCTCAACACCGCCGGGGCCTACTGGCGCGGGGACGAGACCCGGCCGATGCTCCAGCGCATCTACGGCACGGTGTGGGAGAGCCAGGCCGACCTGGACCAGCACCTGTGGCGCCTGGAGGAGGCGCGCAAGCGCGACCACCGCAAGCTCGGCCGCGACCTCGACCTGTTCAGCTTCCATCCCGAGTCACCCGCCGCGCCGTTCTGGCACCCCAAGGGCATGGCCCTGTGGCGGGCGCTGGAGGAGTGGTCATGGGAGGTTCGCCGCTCGGGCGGCTTCGACGAAGTCCGGACCCCAGCCGTGGTCCGCAAGGAGCTGTGGGAGACGTCCGGGCACTGGGAGCTGTACCAGGACAACATGTTCGTGCTCGACGACTCCGACCATCAGTCGGGGCTCAAGCCGATGAACTGCCCCGAGTCGATGCTCATCTACAAGACGCAGCTGCGCTCGTATCGGGATCTCCCGATGCGCCTGGCCGATTACTCGTGGCTGTTCCGCCGCGAACGGACCGGAGCCCTGGCTGGCATGTTCCGCGTCCGCCAGCTGACGCAGGACGACTCGCACGTCCTGTGCCGCGACGACCAGGTGATCGACGAGGTCAACCTGGCGCTGACCCTGGTCCGGCGCCAGTACGCGCCATTCGGGTTCGAGCCTCGCTTCAAGCTGGCCACCCGACCGCCAAAGAAGCTGGGGACCGATGAGTTCTGGGACGCGGCCGAGGGCAAGCTGACCGAGGCGCTCAAGGCGGGCAGCGTTCCGTACGAGATCGACGCCGGGGGCGGAGCGTTCTACGCGCCGAAGATCGACGTGTTCCTGGACGACGCCCTGGGCCGCGAGTGGCAGATGGCCACCATCCAGCTCGACTACCAGCTTCCCCAGCGCTTTGACCTCGAGTACCGCACCGCCGAGGGCGGGTTCGAGCGTCCAGCGGTCCTCCATTACGCCATTTACGGCTCGTTCGAGCGCTGGATCGGCGTCATCACCGAGCACTTCGCGGGCGCCTTCCCGGCCTGGCTGGCGCCGGTCCAGGCGGTCGTGATCCCGATCGCGGACCGGCACGTGGCCTACGCCGAGGAGGTGCGGACCGCCCTCGACGCTGCCGGCATCCGGGCTAGGGTGGACGACCGCGCGGAGCGGATGCAGGCCAAGGTCCGCGATGCGCAACAGCAGCAGGTCCCGGTCATGCTGGTGGTGGGGGATCGGGACGCCGAGTCCCGTGCCGTCAGCCCGCGGCTGCGCACCGGGGAGGCAACCCAGGGCGTGCCACTCGCCGAGTTCGTGGCCGATCTTGCGGGCCGCATCGCCTCCCGCGACCTGTGGCCGGTCGCCGCCGCGGAGGAGTCCACGGGGTAACAGGGGTTCAGCGGCCTAGACTGGCCGGGTGCCAGCCTGTGCGAAGTGCGGCTTCCATTCGGAAGGACCATTCAGGTTCTGCCCGGAGTGCGGCGAAGAGCTTGCCGCCGCGGCGCCCTCCCGTGAGCAGCGCAAGACGGTAACGGTTCTCTTCTGCGACCTCACCGGCTCCACCGCCCTTGGCGAAACGCTCGATCCCGAGCGGTTACGTGTCCTGCTGGCCCGCTACTTCGAGCGGATGCAGGCGATCGTCGAGCGCCACGGCGGCAGCGTCGAGAAGTTCATCGGCGACGCTGTGATGGCCGTGTTCGGCGTGCCCGTGGTCCACGAGGATGACGCGCTGCGCGCGGTGCGGGCGGCGCTCGAGATGCGGGACGCGCTGCCCGATCTCGGGCTGCAGGGGCGGATCGGCGTCATGACCGGCGAGGTAGTGACGGGGACCGAGGAGCGGCTGGCAACCGGCGATGCGGTGAACGTGGCGGCGCGGCTGGAACAGGCGGCCCAGCCGGGCGAGGTCCTGATCGGGCAGCCGACGCTCGCACTCGTCCGCGATGCAGCCGAGGTTGAGCTGGTCGAGCCACTCGAGCTGAAGGGCAAGGCCGAGCCGGTTTCCGCGTATCGGCTCCTCCGCGTGCACGACGCGCCGGAGCGGCGGCATGAGGCGCGGTTCGTCGGACGTGCGCGCGAGCTCGCGGCAGTCCGCGACGCGTGGGAACGTGTGCAGGCCGAGCAGCGCTGCGAGCTGGTCACGATCCTCGGCGATGCGGGCGTTGGCAAGTCTCGGCTGGTCGCGGAGGTTCTGGCGTCGCTCGAGGCGACGGTCGTCCGCGGCCGCTGCCTCCCGTACGGCGAGGGGATCACGTACTGGCCGGTCGTCGAGGTGCTGAAGCAGCTCGACGTACTACCTCCTGACGAGACCGCCGCGGTGGCGATCCGCTCGCTCCTCGGCGAGAGCGCCGCGGCGACATCGGCGGAGGAGATCGCGTGGGCCTTCCGCAAGACGCTTGAGCACGCTGCGGCCGAGCGGCCG
Source organism: Chloroflexota bacterium (assembly GCA_038040195.1). Lineage (NCBI taxonomy): Bacteria > Bacillati > Chloroflexota > Chloroflexota bacterium. The sequence continues at coordinate 122,882 of JBBPIR010000002.1, forward strand.
CTGGTGGTCGTCTTCGACGACATCCAATGGGGCGAGGAGACGTTCCGCGACCTGATCGAGCACGTTGCGCTCCTGTCCTCGGGCGCATCGATCCTGCTGCTGTGCATCGCGCGGCCGGAGCTCACTGAGCGCCGCCCCGCCTGGCCGGTGACGCTTCGGCTCGAGCCCCTGGGCGACGACGACGTCGAGGAGCTCATCGCGGAGCGCACTCCGGCGAAGCTGCGCGAGAGGATCGCTCGCGCGGCGGGCGGCAACCCGCTCTTCATTGAGGAGATGCTGGCGATGGCCGAGGAGGCGGATGGCGAGGTGGTCGTCCCGCCCACCCTGCAGGCGCTGCTCGCCGCGCGGCTGGATCAGCTCGAGACGGCCGAGCGGAGCGTGCTCGAGCGAGGTGCGATCGAGGGGGAGATCTTCCACCGGGGTGCCGTCCAGGCCCTCGCACCCGAGGAGACCCAGGTCACGCCTCGCCTGGCCGCGCTCGTGCGCAAGGAGCTGATCAGGCCGAACAGGCCACAGCTGGCGGGCGAGGACGGCTTCCGCTTCCGCCATCTGCTGATCCGCGACGCAGCCTACGAGGCGCTGCCGAAGGCGGTGCGGGCAGACCTCCACCAGCGCTTCGCATCCTGGCTGGAGGAGCACGGGACCGAGCTCGTCGAGCTCGACGAGATCCTCGGCTACCACCTCGAGCAGGCTTGCCGCTACCGTGCCGAGCTCGGGACGCCGGACGACCCGATGCTGGCCGCGTCCGCGAGGCGCCGCCTGACCGCCGCCGGCCACCGCGCAGACCTCCGCCAGGACTACGGCGCCGCCGTGAGCCTGCTCGAGCGCGCCGCCGCGCTCGTGCCCGCGGCCGAGATCGACCTCGCCCTCGAAACCGAGCTCGGCGACGCCCTGTTCTGGGCAGGCAAGGGCGTCGACGCGCGCCGGCGCGCGGATTCCCTCGCCGAGCGGGCCTCGGCCGCGGGCGATCGTGTCGGCGAGCTCTGCGGGAGGGTCAAGGCGAGCCTGTTTCTCAGCTTCCTCGAGCCGGAGGGCGAGACCGAGAAGCTGGCCGCCCTTCTCGAGCAGGCGTTGCCCGTGTTCCAGGCCGCCGGGGACGACGTGGCCCTGTACGTCGGATACTCCGCGCTCGGGCAGGTGGCGAACATGCGCGGGCAGATGGACGGCGGGCTGGACGCATACGAGCGGGCCTCCGCCCACGCTCGACAGGCGGGCCGCGGCGCTCAGTTCGTTGCGTGGCGCGGCACCTTTCGCTTCATGGGCACGACACCCGTGTCGGGACTGCTCACGTGGCTTGACGAGAACGAGCCACGAGAAGGGCGGAACCACTGGCTCCGTGCGTACCGGGCCGGGGCGCTGGCGATGCTCGGTCGCTTCGACGAGGCGCGCGCGATCCTCGCCGAAACACGTGCGGAGCTGGCGGAGCGCGGCGCAGGAATCCAGCTAGCGGTGGTGACCGGCATGGACTCAGTCGACGTCGAGCTTTGGGCCGGCGATCCCGCCGCCGCCGCCGAGCTCGGAGCAGAAGGGTGCAGGCTGTTCGAGGAGCTGGGGGAGCAGAGCATGCTGTCGACCGCGGCCGGGAGGCTCGCGCAGGCGCTCTACGCGCTCGACCGGCTCGAGGAGGCAGACGGCTGGGCCGGCCGCGCGGCGGAGCTCGGCGCGAGCGACGACGCGTTCACGCAGATGCTCTGGCGGCAGGTCAGGGCGAAGGTGCTCGCGCGTCGCGGCCAGCACGCCGAGGCGAAGCGGCTCGCGCGTGAGGCGGTGGCGGTCGGCGAGAAGACCGACATGCTCAACCCGCAGGGCGATGTGTATGCCGACCTCGCCGATGTGCTCCTACTGGCCGGGAAGGCCGACGAGGCAGCCGTAGCACTCGGGCAGGCGCTCGGCTGTTACGAGCGCAAGGGCAACCTCGTCTCAACCCAACGCGCCCAAACGCGACTCGCCGAGTTCCTGGACGCCGCGCCGCGATGAGGGCCCCCGTCGTACCGGTTGCGCGGCTCGCTCACGAGTGAGATCCGCGGCCGCCAAGCACTGGGAGTGTCTCAATTGTAAAGACTGCCACTACCAAGCATTGACGCGCCTTGACTGCAAGCTGAGATAGGACAATCATCGACAGGGAGGCACGATGGCCGGCGGTCAACGAGTGGCTCGGCTCCGGGCGCAGGGGGTGACAGTAGCCATGTCGCTCGTCCTCGCCGCAACCGGCTGCGCCGGCACCGCGTCAACCACTCCGACCCCGAGCGTGCCCCCAGCGGTAACGGTGATCCTTGAGGAGAGCGCCTTCGTCCCGCCAGGTGGCGCGGCCATCGATGGCGTGCCCGCACTGACCATCCCTGTCGGCACCACTGTGATCTGGACCAACCGGGACGCCATCGACCATACCGCCACAGAGTATCTCAACGGGTTCAGCAAGCCGGACGCCCGGTTTGATCTCGAGCTGACGCCGGGAGCGAATGGAAGCTACACGTTCGACGAGGCCGGCACCTACGAGGTCGGGTGTGTGCCGCACCCCCCGATGCAGATGCTCGTGATCGTCGAGGAGGCGACCTAGGTCAACGAGACGATCAGCTCGCCCAGGGTCTGCTCGAGCCGGTCGTAGCCCAGGTTGGCCCGCCCAATCACTACGATCGAGCGTAGCGCGGCGGAATGCTCCCCCACGCCAGAGTGTGGGGAACCCGATGACTGACGCGGTGCCTACCCCTCATCTCCCCGCCATCGAGCAACGCCAGCAGGCAACCTGGGCCGCCGGTGGACATCACATGGTCGGGACGCAGATCGTCAACGTGTCCGAGCTGCTCATCAAGGCGCTCGACCTGCACTCAACCGAGAAGGTCCTCGACGTCGCCAGCTGGACGAAGTGCATGGGCCTGAACCGGCGGCTGCCGCCTCATGACGCCTAGACTGGCGGGGTGCCCGCCTGTGCGAAATGCGGCTTCGAGTACGAGGGCGCGTTCAGGTTCTGCCCCGTGTGCGGTGCAGAGCTGGCCGCAGCGGCGCCTTCGCATGAGCAGCGCAAGACGGTCACTGTCGTGTTCTGCGACCTGGCCGGCTCCACCGAGCTCGGCGAGACGATGGATCCGGAGCGCTTGCGGACGTTGCTGGCGGGGTACTTCGCGCGGATGCGCGCGATCGTCGAGAGTCACGGCGGCAGCGTGGAGAAGTTCATCGGCGACGCTGTGATGGCGGTATTCGGCGTGCCGGTCGTCCACGAGGACGACGCGTTGCGCGCGATCCGGGCGGCGCTGGAGATGCGCGATGCGCTGCCCGCGCTTGGACTGCAGGGGCGGATCGGGGTCATGACTGGCGAGGTGGTGACCGGGACGGTTGAGCGGCTGGCAACCGGTGATGCAGTGAACGTCGCCGCGCGGCTGGAGCAGGCGGCCCAGCCGGGCGAGGTCCTGATCGGGCAGCCGACGCTCGCCCTGGTTCGCGACGCGGCCGAGGTCGAGCCGCTCGAGCCACTCCACCTGAAGGGCAAGTCCGAGCCGGTTCATGCGTACCGGCTCCTCAGCGTTCGCGAGGCGCCGGAACGGCGGCATGAGACGCGGTTCGTCGGACGTGAGCGCGAGCTCGCGCTCGTCCGGCATGCCTGGGAGCGGGTACAGGCCGAGCGCCACTGCGAGCTGGTCACGGTCGTCGGCGATGCGGGCGTGGGGAAGTCTCGGCTGATCGTGGAGTTCCTGGCTTCGTTGGACGCGACGGCCGTGCGCGGCCGCTGCCTCCCGTACGGCGAGGGGATCACGTACTGGCCGGTCGTCGAGGTACTGAAGCAGCTCGACATGCTGCCCGCTGACAAGACCGCCGCCGTGGCGATCCGCTCGCTGCTCGGGGAGAGCGAGGCGTCGACATCGGCCGAGGAGATCGCGTGGGCATTCCGCAAGACGCTGGAGTCGGCGGCGGCCGAGCGCCCGCTGGTGGTCGTCTTCGACGACATCCAGTGGGGCGAGGAGACGTTCCGCGAGCTGATCGAGCATGTCGCGCTCCGTTCCTCGGGCGCGGCGATCCTGCTGCTCTGCCTCGCGCGCCCCGAGCTGACCGATCGTCGACCCGCGTGGCCGGTGACCCTGCGGCTCGAGCCGCTGGGTGACGACGACGTCGAGGAGCTGATCCCTGAACACATCGCCCGTGAGCTGCGGGACAGGATCAGTCGGGCGGCGGGCGGCAACCCGCTTTTCATCGGAGAAATGCTGGCCATTGCCGGCGAGGCGGAAGGCGAGGTGGTTGTCCCGCCCACCCTGCAGGCCCTGCTTGCGGCGCGTTTGGATCAACTCGAGACGGGCGAGCGAAGCGTGCTCGAGCGGGGCGCGATCGAGGGGGAGATCTTCCACCGCGGAGCCGTCCAGGCCCTCGCACCGGACGACACCCAGGTGATGCCGCGCCTGGGCGCTCTCGTGCGCAAGGAGCTGATCAGGCCCGACCGTCCCCAGCTGGCGGGCGAGGACGGATACCGATTCCGTCACCTGCTGATTCGCGACGCCGCTTACGAAGCGCTGGCCAAGGGAATGCGGGCTGATCTCCATGCGCGCTTCGCCGCTTGGCTGGAGGAGCACGGGGCCGAGCTGGTCGAGCTGGACGAGATCCTCGGCTACCACCTCGAGCGGGCCTGCCGCTACCGGGCCGAGCTCGGGCTGCCGGACGACCCGATGCTGGCGGCGGAGGCTCGAAGGCGCCTGACGGCCGGCGGCCAGCGAGCGCAGCTCCGGTCTGACTTTCGCGCCGCCGTCAGCCTGTTCGAGCGGGCTGCCGCGTTCGTACCCCAGGCCGAGATCGACCTCGCCCTCGAAACCGACCTCCTCGACGCCTTGTTCTGGGCAGGCAGGGGCGTCGAGGCGCTCCGGCGCGCGGATTTTCTCGCCGAGCGCGCCGCGTCCACGGGCGATCGTGTCAGCGAGCTGTGCGCGAGGGTCAAAGCGGGCGTGCTCCGCCTCAACCTCGAGCCGGAGGGCGCGACCGAGAACCTGACTGCCCTCCTCGAGCGGGCGTTGCCGGTGTTCGAGGAGGCCGCCGATGATGTGGCCCTTTACACCGCCTACCACGCGCTCGGGTGGGTGGCGGCCATGCGCGCGCGGATGGACGCCGGGCTTGAGGCATTCGACCGTGCCGCAGCCCACGCTCGGCGGGTGGGCCGGAAGGATGAGTACGTCGGGATGCGCGCCTCTGTTCGCCTGTGGGGCACGACCCCGGTCTCGGAACTGTTGCCGTGGCTTGACGAGAACGAGCCACGAGAAACGATGGACCACCGGCTGCGCGCGAGCCGAGCCTGGGCGCTGGCGATGCTCGGTCGTGTGGACGAGGCGCGCGCGATCCTCGCCGAAACACGGGCGCAGCTTTCGGAGCGCGGAGGGGGAATCGAGCTCGCAATGGCGACCGGCATGGAATCCGTCAACGTCGAGCTTTTGGCCGGGGATCCCGCGGCAGCCGCCGAGCTCGGAAGAGCGGGGTGCAGCCTGTTCGAGGAGCTGGGAGACAAGAGCATCCTGTCAACCGCGGCGGGGATGCTCGGACAGGCGCTCTACGCGCTCGACCGGCTTGAGGAGGCCGACGCCTGGGCCAGCCGCGCGGCGGAGCTCGGCGCGAGCGACGACGCGCTGACCCAGGCACTCTGGCGGCAGGTCCGGGCGAAGGTGCTTGCATGTCGCGGCCAGCACGCAGAGGCGGAGCGGCTCGGGCGCGAAGCGGTCGCGATCTCTGAGAAGACCGACCAGCTTGACGCGCAGGGCGATGCATATGCCGACCTCGCCGAGGTGCTCTCACTCGACGGCCGCTCGAAGGAAGCTGCCGCCGCGCTCGGACAGGCGCTTGGGTGCTACGAGCGCAAGGGCAACCTCGTCTCAACACAACGTGCGCAGACGCGACTCGCGGAGCTCGTGGACGGAACACCTTGATGACGACAGGCTGGGGACTGCCCGCCGTACTGCGCTTTGCCACCCTCGCGGTGGCCGCTGGTGCGGTAGTCGTGGTCGTCCTGGTCGCCGTGGGTCCGCCCGTGCGGCCTCCGGGCCTGGGCGGCCCTATCCCCTTGCCATCGGTCGAGCAGGCGGCGTCCCCGGCGGTGGGCGAGACTGAGGTCGATTGTGGCCCACTCGACCAAGCCACCTGTGACCGGGTCGTGGCGCGGCTCATCGCGCAGTGGCGCAGGGCGTGGCGCGATGGCCATGACGGGCCGCCCCCGGATGTCCCGATCCTGAGCGTGGTGATTGGACCGGGCGGCGTCACCGAGAGCGGCTGCGTCTGGGAGTACGAGATCAGCTGGCCCGGTGGCGGCCGGGTCGTCCAAGCATCATGCCCCTAGCCGTTCGGCAGGCCGCACCCATACCTACGGATCGACCAATTCGAGAGTTAGGGTCGTTTCCACGATCTTGCGCGCGGATCCATGATCCTCAAAGACCCAGCTCCGCGGATCTTCATGTATGTCGAACGCTCTGTCGGTATCGGCCAGCAATGCGCCGGGCAACGTCCTATCCAGACCCATTCGGTCCGCCCCCGATCTTGAGAGCGGCGAAAAGAAGCTCCCTCGCAAGACCGTCCGGCGGACACCGGAACGCCGATCCATCAGGCAGAGGCATGGGCAGCGGCTCCGTTGACCTCGAGATCGCCGGCGGCGACGATACGCATCGTGCGCGCTTGCCCCACCTGCGGCCACGAGAATCCGGAGAACTCCCGTTTCTGCGGCAACTGCGCAAACTTGCTCGAGGCAGCGGCACCGGAGCGCCGTAAGCTCGCCACCCTCCTCTTCTGCGACGTCTCGGGCTCGACGGCCTTGGGCGAACAGCTCGATCCCGAGACCGTCCGCGAGCTGATGTTCCGCTACTTCCACACGATGCGCGACGCCATTGAGGGGCACGGCGGGACGGTCGAGAAGTTCATCGGGGATGCGGTGATGGCGGTCTTCGGCATCCCGGAGAGTCACGAAGACGATGCCCTCCGCGCAGTCCGAGCCGCAGCCGAAATGCAAGAGCGGATGGCCGAGCTCAACGTCGAGTTGGCGCGCACACACGGCCAGGAGCTCCGCCTGCGCATCGGAGTCAACACCGGCGAGGTGGTTTCCGGAGACGCGACCAGCCGCGTTGCCCTGGTCACGGGGGACGCCGTTAACGTCGCCGCCAGGTTGGAGCAGGCCGCGGCACCAGGTGAGGTCCTGCTCGGACCGATGACCCATCGGCTTGTGGCACATGCAGTAGACGCCGAAGCCACCAAGCCACTGGAGCTGAAAGGCAAGGCAGACGCGCTGCCCGCCTACCGATTGCTGGCGGTGAGCTCGACAGAGCGTCGAGCGCCACGCGCGTTGACCGAGATGATGGGCCGCGACGCAGAGCTCGCGGATCTCCGGGCGATTATCGACCGCGTAGGTACTGGTCGACGGGCCGAGATGGCGATCGTCATCGGTGAGGCGGGGGTCGGGAAGTCAAGGCTCGCGGCCGAATTCTTGGCACGGCTGCCCACCCAGCATGTCGTCCTACAGGGCCGCTGTCTGTCGTACGGCGCGGGAATCACGTACTGGCCGATCGGCGAGATCGCCCGCTGCGCCGCCAGAATCCACGACGAGGACGAGCCGCTATCGGCGCTGGCGAAGCTGGAGGCATTGATCGGTGGCGAGGATGGGGAGGTCGCAGCGCTTCGGGTGGGCCAGGCCATTGGCCTCGCCGGGGGAGCGGCACCGGCCGAGGAGATCAGCTGGGCGGTTCGCCGGCTGCTCGAGGCGGTGGCGCAGGAAGCCGTGGCGGTGGTCGTAATCGACGACCTCCAATGGGCGGAGCCGGCCTTGCTCAGCCTGGTGCGTCAGCTGGTTACCAGCGTAGACGCGCCGGTTCTGCTTCTCTGCCTCGCACGCCCCGAGCTGCTCGAGACGCATCCGGACTGGCCACTCCAACTGCTCCTCGATCCACTCGGAGCGACCGACATCCACCGGCTCATCGGCGCCCTCCTGGACACGCGCACGGACGCCGGCCAGCGCCTGATGCAGCGATTGGTCGAAACGGCGGGAGGCAACCCGCTCTTCGCAGAGGAGCTCGTTTCGTCTCTCGTAGAAGAGGGTCATATCAGGCACGGCGAGGCGGGCCTGATCGCGGACGACGCGCCCGAACGGATCCGCCTACCCGACGCGCTGGGCGCCCTCCTTGGCGCGCGGATCGACCGACTGGCCTCCGCGCCCAGGCAGGTGTTGGAGGGCGGATCCGTGGAGGGCGAAGTGTTCCATCGTGGCGCTGCGACGGCGCTTTCCGGTGCGCCGCACGGCGTGGCGCCCGCACTCGACGAGCTGGCGGCCAAGCGGTGGGTGTACCCGGCCCGATCCGATTTCGTGGATGACGCCGCCTTCCGCTTTCGCCATCTGCTCGTTCGGGATGCAGCCTACGGTGCGATCCCAAAGCGCCGCCGCGCCGTCCTGCACCGTCTATTCGCCGACTGGCTGTCAGCGCGCGCCGGCACGCGTGCGACGGAGTTCGAGGAGATCATGGGCTATCACCTCGAGCAGTCATACCGCTACCAGTGCGAGCTCGGACCGCCGGACAGCGAGACGGTGGCGATCGGCGATCGCTCATCGGAGCTCCTTCACGCGGCCGGGCGCCGTGCCGTGCTTCGGGGAGATCAGGCCGCGAGGCGGCTGCTCCAACGGGCCGTAGACCTCGCCAGCGACCAGCTTCGGCGGATGGGGATCGAGATCGAACTCGCGACAGTTCCGATGACACCGAAGTCGGAGGCACTCGCGCAGCTGGCTTCAATCCACGAGCGCGCGGAGGCAGCCGGCGCGGAGCTGCTCGCGCTCCATGCGCGCACCGAGGAATTGTGGATTCTGTCGTGGACCGATCCAATCGGCGCGCCTGGCCGTATCACCGAGCTGGAGTCGATCATTGGACGCCTCGAGGGACTGCGCGATCCTGACGGTCTGGCGCGTGCGCTGCGACTGCTTGCGGAAGAGCGATTCCAGGCGGGACGCGGCGCCCTCGCACTCGAGCTGATCGACCAGGCGATTGGCGCGGCGCGCGAGGTGGGCGACACTCTCCTTGAGGACACCGCGGTAGAGCGTCGGCTTCAGTACATGGTGTGCGCACCCATTCACTCCAGCAAAGTCGTCGAGGCTGCGCAGGAGTTGCTGGGTAGGTCGACACCGTTGGGACTCGGCCTCCGCGCGGAAACGCTCAAATACCTCGCCGTAATGCTGGCAATGCTCGGTCGGTCGGAAGCAGCCCGTGCGGCGCTCGCTGAGGGCAGCACAATTGAGGCCCAGCTTGGCTGGCGCTCCACTGGCCAGGCGGGCGGAGCGACTCTCATGCTGACCGGCGACCTTGCGGGCGCGGAAGAGGTCATGCGCGCGGGCCTTGCGACCCTGGAGGAGGCGGGCGACATCGGTATGGCCGCGACGTCGCGCGCGGAACTGGCTCAGGTGCTCTTCGCCCGGGGTGCCACCGACGAAGCCATGGAGAAGGCCGAGACGGTGGAAGCGATGACCTCGCCGGACGACATCAGTGCGGTCATTCCTGCGCGCTGCGTTCGAGCACAGGTTCTCGCCGCGCGGGGCGAATGGGACGGCGCAATCCAGCTAGCCGAATCGGCCGTCGCGCTCGCGGATACCTCCGACTGGCCCGGGCTCCGAGGTGAGGCCCGGCTGTCACAGGCGCGCGTGCTTGCCGCGTCCGGTCACTCTCGAGCCGCGATGGCCGCCGCGAGGGCTGCGGAGGATTCCTTCTTCCAGAAGGGGAACGTCGTCTACATGGAGCGCGCCCGCCAGCTCTGCCACGAGCTCGAAGGGCTCGGATCGGTTCGTTGACCCTCGTTTTGGCATCGGTGTATAGTCGGCCGGCGTATCGCGCAGATGTGGGCCACGCGTCCGTCATCGGACCGTGGCTCATGTGTTGAAGGAGTAGATACCGATAGCCAAGGACCTCCGCATCAACGAGATGATCCGTGTCCGCGAGGTGCGGGTCATCGACGATGAGGGTCAGCAGCGCGGCGTGATGCCGACCGCAGAGGCTCTCGCGCTGGCGCAGGAGCGTGGCCTCGACCTGGTCGAGGTGGCTCCCACGGCGGTCCCCCCGGTGTGTCGGTTCCTCGACTACGGCCAGTACAAGTACGAGATCCAAAAGCGCGAACGCGAAGCGAAGAAGCGCCAGAAGTCGCAGACCTTCAAGGAGATCCGGTTCCGGGTCAAGATCGACAGGCACGACCTGGAGACGAAGACCCGCCGGGCGTCTCAGTTCCTGGACGATGGCGACCGGGTGAAGGTGGCGGTCCAGTTCCGCGGGCGGGAGCTCAATCACCCACAGCTCGGACGAGCATTGCTCGATCGGGCGGCCGAGATGATCGGCGACCACGGAGTGATGGAGCGGTCGCCGCTGATGGAGGGCCGGAGCCTGTTCATCGTGATGGCTCCGCCTGGTTCCAAGGTGGAGCGCAGAGACGACCAGTCGGGCCAGACCGATGGGGCAGCCGCCCCGGAAGCTCCGGGCGAGACGATTGGGGAGGCACTGGCGGCCAAGGGACAGGTGCCCGAGGTGGCGGCACCGGAGGTGTCGCCCGAAGCAGTGGGCCCAGAGGTAGAAGGCGACGAGCCGCAGCCGGCACCGCCGGCCGCGTAGGTCAGGGGAACAAAATGCCGAAGATGAAGACCCACAAGGGCACCGCCAAGCGATACCGCAAGTCGGGTTCGGGCAAGTGGCTCCGGCCCAAGGCCTGGCGTGGCCACCACCTGGAGATCAAATCCAGCCGGCGCAAGCGTCGCTACGCGGGGATGGCGGAGGTCAGTTCGACCCACGCCGCCCAGCTCAGGCGGCTCATGCCCTACGAGTAGGACGCGTAGCGAGCGATGGCAAGAGTCAAGCGCGGCGTTCCCGCTCATCGGCGGCACAAGCGCCTGCTGAAGCAGGCCAAGGGCCGTCGGATGACGCGCTCGAAGCTGATCCGCCCTGCCCGCGAGGCACTGTTCCACGCCCTGCGCTATGCGTACCGCGACCGCCGCGACCGGAAGCGCGACATGCGCCGGCTGTGGATCCAGCGTATCAACGCCGCGTCCCGGTCCCACGGCATGCCGTACGGGCGATTCGTGTCCGGACTGAAGTCGGCGGGGATCGAGGTCAACCGCAAGCAGCTCGCCGACCTGGCGATCCGCGAGCCGGCGGCGTTCCGAAAGATGGTCGAGATGGCCCTGGCCTCGTTTAGCAGCTGACCGGCGCCACGCTGGCGCCGGTCCCACGGCCCTGCTCCGGATGACGGAGCGGGGTCGTTTGTTTCACCGACAATGACGACTGACCGATGGAGATGGCCTGACCGATGAGCGCCCCGACTGATCCGGCCGCAGCCATGCTGGCCGAGGTCGCCAGGACCCAGGCCGATGCGCTGGCCCGCCTGGCCGCCGCCACCGACGCTGCCGCAGTCGAGGGGCTTCGCCACGAGGTGCTGGGCCGATCGGGGGCATTGACCGCCCTCCTGCGCGGCCTCGGCGCGCTCCCCGCTGCTGATCGACCCGCCGCCGGGACAGCCGCCAACGCGGCCCGAGAAGCCCTGGAAGAGGCCATCACGGAGCGCCTGGCACAGCTTGCCGAGCGGGAAATGGCCGATCGGTTGGCCACCGAGGCGCTCGACATGACCGCTCCCGGACGGCCGGTGCGGGTTGGCCACCTTCACCCGCTGATGACCGTCGAGCGCGACCTGCGGGAGATCTTCCACGCCTTCGGGTTCGAAGTCTTCGAAGGGCCGGAGATCGAATCGGACCTCATGAACTTTGAGCTGCTGAACATCCCGCCTGATCACCCGTCGCGGGACCTGTGGGACACGCTGTACGTGGCGGAGCCGGGGTCGGTGGAGGCCGGATCTCCGCGCCCCGCCGAGGACGGCACGATCCTGCGAACCCATACCTCCCCGGTCCAGATCCGTGCCATGCGGGCGCTCACCCCGCCCATCCGGGTACTCATGCCGGGCCGCTGCTATCGGTACGAAGCGGTGGACGCCGCACACGGCTTCGAGTTCTTCCAGGTCGAGGGCCTGGTCGTGGACCGCGACACCAGCCTGGCCGATCTGAAGGGCATGGTCGAGGAGTTCGCGCGGGCCATGTTCGGGGACGGCACCCGAACCCGGTTCCGGCCCGGCTACTACCCGTTCACCGAGCCCAGCGCAGCCTTCGACATCGGGTGCCTGGTTTGCGGTGGCCCGGGCTGCCCGGCCTGCGGGCGGACGGGCTGGATGACCATCCTGGGCGCCGGCATGGTGCACCCCGAGGTCTTGCGCAACGGCGGCTTGGACCCCGACGAGTACCAGGGCTACGCCTTTGGGATGGGGCTGGACCGGATGACCCTCCTGCGCCATGCAATCCCGGACCTGCGCCTGCTGATGAGCGCCGACCTGCGATTCCTGCAGCAGTTCGCCGGCGGCCGCTGAGCCATGCGAGTCCCCCTCTCCTGGCTGCGCGAGTACGTGGACTTCGAGCTGACCCCTGGTGAGCTTGCCGGGCGCTTGACCCTGCTCGGGTTCGAGGTCAAGGCCGTGGAGGCCGCCGGCGGTGAGTGGAGCGGGGTGGTCGTCGGCCGAGTCCTGGAGGTCGAGCGACACCCGAACGCCGAGACCCTGTGGTTGACGAAAGTCGACGTCGGGGATGGCGCCGCCCTGGAGATCGTGTGCGGCGCCCAGAACCTGGCCGTCGGCCAGCTCGTGCCGGTGGCGCTTGCCGGCGCGCAACTCGCCGGCCGGCGCATCGGCCGCACCAAGATCCGGGGCGCCGTCTCGAACGGGATGCTGTGCAGCCCCATCGAGCTGGGCCTGGGCGACGATGCCGACGGGATCCTGATCCTGGGCACCGGCGAGGAGCATCGGCTCGGCATGGACCTGGGCGAGGCGGTGGGGGAGATGGTCCTCGACGTCGACGTCAAGCCCAACCGGGGCGATGCCCTGTCCATGGTCGGGCTGGCGCGCGAGATCGCCGCTGCCACCGGAACGACGGTGCGCTATCCGGAGGTGACGCTGGCCGAGAGCGGCGGGGCGACCGCCGACGAGGTCCGGGTCGAGATCGCCGACCCCGATCTGTGCCCGCGCTTCGCGGCCCGGCTGCTGGACGGGATCGGTCCGGGGGAAACGCCGGGCTGGATGGCGCAGCGCCTGCGGGCGGCCGGGATGCGCCTGATTTCGCCAGTGGTGGACGTCACGAACTACGTGATGCATGAGTTCGGACAACCGATGCACGCGTATGACGCCGACCGCATCCCGGATGGGCGGATCGTGGTCCGTCTGGCGCGCCCCGGGGAGTCGCTGGTCACCATCGATCACGTTGAGCGGCCCCTCGATGAGCGGATGCTCGTCATCGCCGACGCCGAGCGCCCGATCGGGTTCGCGGGGATCATGGGCGGCGCAGACACTGAGGTCGGCGCAGCCACGCAGCGGGTGATCCTCGAGTCAGCAATCTTCCACGGGCCCAACGTGCGTAACACGGCCCGCCGGCTGGGTCTGCGGTCCGAGGCCTCGATGCGCCATGAGAAGGGGATCTCCCCGGATCTGCCACGCCTGGCCGCTGATCGAGCCGCTGCCCTCATCGCGGACATCACCGGGGCCCGGGTGGCGGTCGGCATCGTGGACAACGACCCGGGGCCGCATCCCCGACGGGTGGTCGAGGTCGACACCGCCCGCACCTCCCGCCTGCTGGGGATCCCGGTCGACGGCGTGGGCGCGGCGGAGTGGCTGGCCCCCCTGGGCTTCGACACCACCGACCTCGACGCCGTCCGCCTGGCGGTGACCGTGCCCGCCTATCGGCTGGACGTGAACGGGGCCGCGGACGTCGCCGAGGAGCTGGCCCGGGTGTACGGCTATGACCGCATCCGCGGCAAGCTGCCCGCCGCCGAGCTGCCGCCCACCCGGCCCGATCCGAGCGAGCCGCGCCACCGCCTGCGACGGGTCCTGGCCGGTCTGGGCCTGGACGAGGTCGTGACGCATGCGCTCATCGGACCCGCGGACCTGTCGCGCTCCGGGTTCGACGCCGCGGCCTCGCACCTCGTGCGCGTGGCGAACCCGCTGTCCGAGGAGCACGCCATCCTCCGCCCGGTGCCGTACCCCTCGGTCCTGTCGGCCCTGGCCGAGAACGTCCGCCAGCGCCGCACCGACCTCGCGATCTTCGAGGTCGGCAAGATTTACCGATATCGACCGACGACCGCGTCGGGTCGGTCCGGAGCTGAGCTGCCGCAGGCCGCCGGCGCGTACCACGAGGCCTGGACGGTGGGCATTGGCCTGCTGGGATCGGCGACTCCCCGCTACCCAGGGGAGGCGGCACGCGAGTGGGACGTGGCGGATCTGAAGGGGATCCTGGACGCGCTGCACGCCGCCCTGGGGATGCCCGCCCCGGCCTACCGGCCGGAGAGCCCCGCCGAGCACCATCCCCACCTGCACCCAGGGCGCGCGGCCCGGGTGGTGGACGGCGGCGATCGTTCCTACGGCTCGGTGGGGGAGGTGCAGCCGGCGGTGGCCTTGTCATGGGACCTGCCGGGCCGACCACTGGTGGCCGCACTCCACCTGGAGCCCAATGGCCTGTTCGACCTGCCGCCCCTGAGCAAGCGTGCGGGGCCGGTTCCGGCCGCCCAGCCGGTGGACCGGGACCTGGCGGTCGTCGTGGACGTCGCGACGCCGGTCGGGGAGCTGCTGCGCCTGGCGCGTCGCAACGCGGGGCCCATGCTGTCCGACCTGCACCTGTTCGATACATACCGCGGCGCGCAGGTCGGCGAAGGGCGGATCTCGTACGGGCTCGCGTTCCGCTTCCAGCCCCAATCGGTCGCGGACGAACGGGCCGTGGATCGCGCCATGGATAAGATCCGCGGCGCCCTGCGCCACCACCTGGGAGCCGAGATCCGATAGTACGGAGCCCGCTCGATGGACACCGCTGGTACCCTTCGCGGCGTCGATTGGAGGACGAGCCGACGTGGAAGTAATCGCCGAGTTCACCGTCACCGACCTGGTGGTCCTGGTCACGCTGGCCGGTGGCGTGCTGATGGGATTCACGCAGGGCACCCTGCGCTACGTCCTGAGCTCGGTCGCGGTCCTGGTGGCCTTCGTCGTGGCCAGCCTGCTCAAGGGTCCCATCGCGGACGCGCTCGGGACGGTCTGGCGGGCCTCCACCCCCGCACAGCAGGAGCTGTGGATCTACGTCCTGCTGCTGGCCATCAGCATCATCGGCGGATGGTTCCTGGTGCGCATGTTCTATCGACAGACCCGGCTGCCGATCTATCGCCGCCTGGACGAGATAGGCGGCGCGGTCCTGGGAGTGCTGTTCGTGATCCTGGTCTACAGCGTCACCCTCGTCGCACTGGACACGTACTTCCTGCAGGCGGACCAGGCCGTGGTCGACGCCTCGCCGGGGCTCGGCGCGCTCTACCAGTTCCTGAACGACTCGGTTCTCGTGAGCTGGTTCCGCGACTACGTGATTCCCATCGCCGGGTTCGTGCTGCGCCCGTTCGTCCCCGACGACATCGACCAGTTTCTGGGCTCCTGACCCCGCTGACCGATCGGCGCTGGTTCGATCGTTCGGCACTCGACGTTGCGCCGGAGCTGCTGGGCGCCTTCTTGACGCATGAAACGCCCGAGGGTCGTGTGACGGTGCGTCTGGTCGAGACCGAGGCCTACCTGGGCCCCGAGGACCCGGCCGCGCACTCGGCGCGCGGCCCGACGGCGCGGAATGAGCCGATGTGGGGGCCACCGGGGCACCTGTACGTGTATCGGATCTATGGGATCCACGACTGCGTGAACGTGGTGTGCGGCCCCGGAACCAAGCCCGAGGCCGTGCTCCTGCGCGGGGGCGAGGTCATCGAGGGCGAGGAGCTGGCGCGCCGACGGCGTGGCCCGAAGCCATCCACCGCCCGCCTGGCGGCCGGTCCGGGCAACCTCGGGCGTGCGCTGGGGATCGGTCGTGACCTCAGCGGCGCCGACCTGCTGACCGGGCCCGTGAGCCTCATCATGGGCGCCCCCCCGCCGGCGGTCGCGTCCCGCCCGCGGGTCGGGGTCGGCTACGCCGGCGCCTGGGCCGCGCGCCCGTATCGGTTCGTGATTCCGAATGACCCGCACCTCTCGCGCCGCTGAGCCCGACCCCGCCAGTCTGCGGGCGCTGGAATTCGCGGCCATCACCGAGCAGCTGGCTGCGCGGACCGCGTTCGCGCCCTCGCGCGAGATGGCGGAGGCCACGCTCCCGGTTGGCGATGCGGTCCACGTCGCGTTCCTCCACGACCAGACCGATGAAGCCATGCGTCTGCTTGAGCTCCATGCCGATGCCACGATCGGGGGTGCGCGCGACATCCGGCCCGCCCTGGCCCGCGCCCGGCGCGGTGGACGCCTGGTGCCGGCCGATTTGCTGGACGTTGCCGGCACCCTCCACGCCACCGACCTGTTTCGGCGCCGGCTGACGCGCTGGCCCGGCCCGCAGCTGGCGGGGGTGCGCGAGGATCTCGAGCCGGCGCCTGCCCTGCGCGAGCAGATCGAGCGCAGCATCGATCCAGGCGGGGAGATCCTGGACAGCGCGTCGCCGGCGCTGAAGACGGCGCGGCGCCGGATCCGAGTGGCGCAGGAGCGCCTCCGCGAGCGGCTGAACGCGATGCTCCACTCCCCGGACCTGGCTGGCGCCATCGGCGACGCGATCGTCACCCAGCGGGGCGGCCGGTACGTGATCCCGGTCCGAGCCGAGGCCAAGGGCCGCGTCCCGGGCATCGTCCACGACCAGAGCGCCTCGGCGGCCACCCTGTTCATCGAGCCCCTGGCGGTGGTGGAGCTGAACAACGCCTGGACCGAGGCCACGCTCGAGGCGGCCGAGGAGGAGAAGCGGGTCCTCGAGGCCTTGTCGCGCGAGGTGGAACGCCAGGCCGAGGCCCTATCGACCTCGCTGGCGGGACTGGCGCGGGCCGACCTGTGGCTCGCGCGCGCCCGGCTGGCGGGTGAGATGGACGCCGTGCGGCCGGCCGTGGCGGAGGACGCGGTCGAGCTCCTCTCCGCCCGTCACCCGCTGCTGGGCGCGGAGGCGGTACCCATCGACCTGCGCCTGGGCGAGCGCTTCGGGTATCGGGCGCTGGTCATCACCGGTCCGAACACTGGCGGCAAGACGGTGGCGCTGAAGACCCTGGGTCTGCTGGCTCTCATGCACCAGGCCGGTCTGCGCGTACCGGCGGCGGATGGGGCGCGGCTCCCGGTCTTCGCGCGAATCATGGCCGACATCGGCGACGAACAGAGCATCGCCCAGTCGCTGTCAACCTTCTCCAGCCACCTGCGCAACGTCGTCCGCTTCCTCGAGGTCGCCGGACCGCAGACCCTGGTGCTGCTCGACGAGATCGGCGCCGGCACCGATCCGACCGAGGGCTCGGCGTTGGCCATGGCGGTGCTCACGGTCCTCCTCGAGCGCGGGGCGCTGGTCGCCGCCACCACCCATTACGCCGAGCTGAAGGCCTTCGCCGAGATCCAACCGGGGGTGACGAACGCCGCGGTCGAGTTCGACGTGGCCACGTTGCGCCCCACCTACCACCTGTCGATCGGCCTTCCGGGCGCCTCGCAGGCCTTCGCCATCGCGGAGCGGCTGGGCCTAGCGCCGGACGTCCTGGCCCTAGCGCGTGAGCGGATCTCGTCCACCCACGCGTTGCTGGAGGAGACGCTGGCCGCCATCCGGCGCGCCGAGGCCGAACGCGCCGAGGCGCTGGCCACCGCCTCCGAGGAGCGCCACGCGGCCCGCACCGAGCGGGAGCGGGCCGAAGTGGGGACCGACCGCGCCCGGCGGGAGGCGGCTCGGATCCTGTTGGAGGCGCGGCGCGCGGCCGACTCGCTCCTCGAAGCCGCTGAACGCGAGGTCGCCGAGGCCCGGCGGGGGGCCCGCAGTTCCGATTCCGCGGCCCTGGCCGAACTTGGGGCGCGCACGGCTCGCCGCCGGGCCCGCATCGCCGCCACGCCGGCGCCCGCGGGGCTGGCCGCAGACGAAGCTGCGCTCGAGCCCGGACCCCAACCCCGCGTTGGGCTGTGGGGTCGCAGCCGGACCTTGGGACGGAGCGGGCGGATCGCTGCCATCAGCGGCCGCACCGGGCGAGTCACGTTGGACGCGGATGGCGCTCGTTTGGTGGTCCCCGGCGACGATGTCGAGATCGTGGACGAGCCAGGGGCCGCACCACCCGAGCGTGACCTGGCGGCCGAGGAGCTGGTGCGCCGCGCCGCCGCCGAACTCCCTCCTAGCCTGGACCTGCGAGGTGAGCGCGTCGAGGCCGCCCTGGAGCGGCTGGCGACCCATCTCGACCAGGCACTACTGGCCGGCGCCGACCAGGTCGTCATCATTCACGGGGCTGGAACCGGAGCGCTGCGACGCGCCATCCGCGAGTACCTGGCCGACCATCCGCGGGTCCGCACCCAGCGGCGTGGACGGCGCGAGGAAGGCGGAGACGGAGCGACGGTCGGGGAGCTCTAGCCGCCTAGGGAGTCGGCTCGGGAGTAGGCGTCGGCTCCGGGGTAGGCGTCGGCTCCGGGGTAGGCGTCGGCTCCGGGGTAGGCGTCGGCCGCGGGGTCGGGGTGGACGTAGGCACCGCGCCTGGGGTGCACTCTTCGGCCGGCGCCAACGGGGCGTCCAGCGACCCGAGCGGCGCCCGTGGCGGCTCCTCGCGACCATACCACCGCTTGATCCACGCCAGGTTGGAGGCTTCCCAGATGGCGTGGTGATCGTCCCATCCGACCAGGTCGAGGTATACCCGGAGGCCAGGCGGGGCAGGCGTCGGCTCCGGGATCGGCTCGCCGGACGGGACAGGCGCAGCGGTGGGCCCGGGAGTCGCGGGGACGTAGTCACCACAGCCGGCCTGCCAGATCTTCCCGGTCGCGGCCTCGACGGCCAGCTCGCGGTGCGCATCGTCGGTAGCCAGGCTCGGGCCGGCAGCCATGAAGATCTCGCCCATGGTCGTGGTCGTGAATTCGCCGGGCGCCTGACCGGTCATGGCGTCGATCGTCCGATCCACGATCCCCTCGGGTCGGACGAAGTCGCGCACCGGGAGGGCGTTGAGAGCCGTGACCTCGGTCATGTAGTCGTGCCAGATGAACGTGGGGCCATCGGCCGCGAACACGGAGTCGATGGACGTGAAGTCGCTGTTCCCGACCCACACGCCGGTGATGAGCGCTCCCTCGTCGAGCTCCGGGTCGGGATCGGCGGCCAGGTAGCCGAAGGCCTGCAGGTCGCGGAAGTCGGTGGTGGTGCCGGTCTTGAGGGTGGCCGGCCGGCGGCCGGCATCGGTCAGGAGCTGGAAGCGCGGGCCCCACAACGCGTTCTGCGCCGGATCGGTGTTGTCGGCCAGGATGTCGCTGACCAGGTATGCCGCCTGGGGCGAGATGGCCTGAACCGGGTCGGGGCCGTCGGTGGCCCGGTCGTACAGGACGTTGCCGTCGCGGTCCACGATGCGCTCGATCAGGTACGGCTCGCGGTAGATCCCGCCGTTGGCCAGCGTGCCATAGGCGGCGGCCAGATCAATCATTCGCACTCCGATCGTGCCCAGGGTCAGCGACGCGACGTTCGGGTCCTGGGCCGGGTCCCACTCGAGGCCCAGCCGCTCGGCCTGGTCCACGACCTGCGCGGTCCCGATCAGCTGCTGGGCCTTGGTGACCGGGATGTTGAGCGAGAACTTCAGCGCATCGCGGACCCGAACCGGGCCCCGCTCGCCCAGGTCCGCGTCGCGGACCGGGTAGCCGGGCACGATCTCGGTCGAGACGTCCATGAACATCGTGGCCGGGGTGATGGTCCCGGTCTCGAACCCGGTCGCGTAGGTGACGGGTTTGAATGCCGATCCGGACTGGCGGAAGGCCTGGCCCACGACGTCGAACTGGGGCTGGTGGATGGGGGTGGCCTCCCCGTCGAAGTTAGCGCTTCCCACGTAGGCCACCACCGCTCCGGTCCGGTAGTTGAGGGTGACGATGGCGTCGTTGCCGATGTTCCGGCCCTGGAGCTGGTTGATCCAGTTCATGGCATCGGCGCCGTAGCGGGCCGCCAGCTCTTCATCGGTCAACCGATCCATGTCGTAAGCCACCTGCGCCCACTTCTCGGCGGTCACCTGGTAGCCGTCGTAGTCGAGTGTGGTCTCGATCCGCAACCCGCCGCGGTCGATGATGTCCTCCGCGCCCAGCAGCTCGGCCACCTCGCGTCGGGTGGCGTACACGAAATGGGGAGCCAGGAACTCGGGCGTCTCGGGGACGATGACGTAGACCGGCTGGCGCACGATGGCGTCGCGCTGGAAATCGGTCAGGTAGCCGAGCTCGACCATGTCGTCCAGGACGCCGTACCGAATCAGGACCGGCTCCGCGTCGTCGGGAACTTCCAGGACACCGGGGATCTCCAGTCCTTCGGCGTCCATGGCCTGCCGCCCGTACTGGGTGGGGTCGAGGTCCGACGGGGCGCGCAGCAGGCCCGCCAGCAGCGCCGCTTCGCCCGGGGTCACGTTGTGCTCGGGCGCTGGATCGGTGAAGTCCTTGCCGAAATAGCGGTCCACGGCGGCCCAGATCCCGTAGCCGTTGTTGCCGTAGTACATCTCGTTGAGGAAGAACTCCATGATCTGGGCCTTTCCCTCCTCGCCCGGGTAGGCTGCATCCAGTCGGAGGGCGAGCATGGCCTCCTTGATCTTCCGTTCGAGCTGGCGTCCGGGATCGGCCATCAGCTCAGGCGGCAGGAGCACGCTGCGGACGAGTTGCTGGCAGATGGTCGAGGCTCCGGATATGACCTCGCCGGCGGACACGTTCTGGAGCAGGGCACGCACGATGGCTCGCGGATCGACACACGGGTTGTCCCAGAACGTATGGTCCTCGGCCGACACGGTGGCCTCGACCAGGACGGTCGGGATCTCGTCAAAGCCCACGACCCGGCGGTTGGTGGCGGCGAATGTCGCCAGCTCACGGCCATCGGCGGAGACGACGAGCGAACCCTCGTCGGGGGTGTAGTCCTCGAGGGCGGTGACGTCGGGGAGTGAGCCGGCGTACGCGGTGTACAGGAACACCGCGCTGAGCACGATGCCCACCCCGAGCACCGCAAAGGTGGCGAGGATCACGGCGGGCAATGGCTGAACGCGCATCCGGGGCGCGGCGCCGGTCCGCGCGGGCGATCCGTAGCCCGCCGGCGGCGGAGGTGACAAGGTCACGGCCGCGAACTCTAGCAGAGCGGCCCGAAGGGTGCCGTCCGGCGCTCGGGGGCGCGTACCATCGGGGCATGGATCGCGTCGGCGCCATCGAGGACCTCCTGACCCGCCGCGTGGCCCAGGTGGTCGAGAGCGAGGCGCTCCGGACGCTCCTCGCCGGGGCCCGCCCCCTGCGGGTGAAGCTGGGCTTCGATCCCACCAGCCCGGACCTGCACATCGGTCATGGCGTCGTTCTCGAGCGGCTGCGCGCGTTCCAGGACCTGGGACACACGGCGGTGCTCGTGGTGGGGGACACCACGGCCCAGATCGGGGATCCGTCGGAGCGCAACACGACCCGCCCCATCCTGTCGGCGGACGAGGTCCGGGCCAACGCCGAGACCTACCTGGCCCAGTTCCACCGCGTCGTGGACGAGGCCAGGACCGAAGTTCGCTGGCAGTCCGAGTGGTTCGACACGTTCGGCCTGCGCGAGGTATTCGCGCTCATGAGCCGGTTCACGCTGGCCCGCATGATCGAGCGCGACACCTTCGCCAAACGCCTGGCCGAGGGCGCGCCGGTGTCGATGCACGAGACCCTGTACCCGCTGCTCCAGGCCTACGACTCGGTCGCGGTCCAGGCCGACGTCGAGCTGGGCGGCACCGACCAGACCTTCAACCTGCTGGTCGGCCGCGACGTGCAGCGCGACTTCGGCCAGGACCCCCAGCAGATCCTGACCTGCGAGCTGCTGGTCGGCATCGACGGGGTGGCGAAGATGAGCAAGTCGCTGGGCAACGCGATTGGCTTGACCGATCCGCCGTACGAGCAATACGCCCGCACCATGAGCATCCCCGACAGCCTGCTTCCGAACTGGGCGCGCCTGGTCACGCGCTGGACCGATGCCGAAGCCGAAACCTTCCTGGCCGATCTGTCCGCGGATCGCATCCATCCCAAGGCGGCGAAGCAGCAGCTGGCGCGCGAGATCGTGTCCCGCTGGCACGCCGAACAGGCGGCGGCCGAGGCAGAGGACCGCTGGGAGCAGGAAGTGAGTGGTGGGCAGGTCGTGTCCGAGATGGAGGAGACGACAGTGACGATCCCCCTGGCCGGGATCAGCCTTCCCGACCTGCTGGTCGCCGCCGGTCTCGCGTCGTCACGGAGCGTGGGGCGCCGCCTTGTCCGGCAGGGCGGGGTGCGGGTGGACGGGGAAGTCCAGACCGATGAGCTGCGGATGTTCGCGGCCGGGACGGACCACGAGGTTCGGGTTGGGAAGCGCCAGGCCGCGCGAGTGCGCCTGACCTGACTGCGCCCAGACGGGTGCGGGGTGGTTAGTGACGCTCTCCGGCGGCGACCTTGGACTGGTGCTCGGCGATCACCTTGTCGGCAATCGTGTGCGGGACCTCGGCGTAGTGATCCAGCTTCTGGGAGAAGCGGCCGCGACCCTGGGTGATGCTCCGCAGCTCAGTGGCGTAATGGAACATCTCGGCCTGCGGCACCTGGGCGCGCAGGTACTGGGTCCCGTCGGCGGAGTCCATGCCCAGCACGTGCCCGCGCTTGGCGGTGATCTGTCCCATCACGTCGCCCATGTACTCGTCAGGGACGATGACCTCGACCTCGAGGACCGGCTCCAGGAGAGCCGGGTCCGCATCGGTGAATGCCTTCTTGAGGGCTTGCGAGGCCGCGATCTTGAACGCCATCTCGGACGAGTCGACGGTGTGATACGAGCCGTCCACCAGGGTGGCCTTGAGGTCGACGACCGGGTAGCCGGCCAGAACCCCCTCGGCCATGGACTCACGGAGGCCCTTTTCGACGGCCGGGATGTACTGCTTGGGCACCGCCCCGCCCACGATCCGATCACCGAACACGAACCCTTCGCCGGCCTCGTTGGGCTCGAACTCGATGACCACGTGCCCAAATTGGCCGTGGCCACCGGTTTGGCGCTTGAATCGGTTGTCGATCTTGGCCGGGCGCCGGATGGTCTCGCGGTACGGCACGCGCGGGGCCACCACCTTCACCGCCGCGCCGAACTTGCGCTTCAACCGATCCACGATGACATCGACGTGGGCGTCTCCCATGGCGGTCAGGATGGTCTGGGACGTTGCCGCCTCACGGTGGACCCGCATGCACGGTTCCTCCTCGAGCATCCGGTTGAGGGCCTGTCCCAGCTTGTCGAGGTCGGCCTTGGACTCAGGTTCCACCGCGACCTGGAGAGTCGGCTCGGGGAACGTGAAGGCCGGCAGCTGGACCGCCTCGGAACGTTCCGCCACCAGCGTGTCGCCGGCATGGGTCGAGGCCAGCTTGGCGACGGCGGCAATGTCGCCGGGGCCGACCTGGGGCAGGTTGACCTGCTCCTTTCCCTGGAGGGCCAGCAGGTTGCCGAACCGCTCGTCCTCACGCCGGGTGGCGTTGTGGAGGTGGCCCTGGGCTTTGAGGGCGCCGGAGACGACCCGGAAGTAGGTCAGGCGGCCCACGAACGGGTCTGCGGTGACCTTGAACACCTGAGCGACGAACGGGCCCGCCGGATCGGGCTCGATGAGCGTGCCGTCGGTGGTGGTGCGAGCCCCGACCTCGGCCGCCGACGGCACGTGGCGGGCGATCATCCGGATCAGCTCGCGGACCCCGATGTTGCGAAGGGCCGACCCCACGAACACGGGCACCACCGACCCGTCCCGCGTGCCGGTATGGAGGGCCGTCTCGATCTCCGCATCCGAGATCACCTCGCCCTCCAGGTACTTGAGCATGAGATCGTCCGATGCTTCGGCCGCGGCCTCGATGAGGGCCTGGCGGCGGGACTCCTCGGCCGCACGCATGTCGTCCGGGATGGGCACCTCCTTCGGCTCCCCGTTGTCGTAGATCGAGGCGTGCTGCTCCACGACGTCGATGTAGCCGCGGAACGACTCCGCGGCGCCGATGGGCAGGTAGACCGGCGCGATCTTGGGGCCGAAGGCCGTCTTCAGCTGGTCCAGGGTGGCGTCGTAGTTGGCGTTCTCGCGGTCCATCTTGTTGACGAACACCATGCGCGGCAGGCGCCGCGCATCGGCCAGCCGCCAGACCGCATCCGTCCCGACCTCTACCCCGGCCGATGCGTCAACGACCACGATGGCGGCATCCACGGCTGCCAGAGCCTGGACGACATCGGCCTGGAAGTCGGCGTAGCCGGGGGTGTCGACCAGGGTGATGCGGGCGCCCTCGGCCTCGAACGTGCCGATGCCCAGGTTGATGGAATGGTGCCGGCGCTGCTCGTCGGGCTCCCAGTCCAGGGCGGCGGTGCCGGCTTCGACCGATCCGAGGCGGGGGATGGCTCCGGCGTCGAAGAGCATGGCCTCGGCGAGGCTGGTCTTGCCTGCGCCACCATGGGCGATGAGGGCGACGTTCCGGATCCGATCGGGCGTGGTCGGCTTCATGCGGCTCCTCGGGCGGGGACGGCCATTATAGGGAGCGGCAGGTTCAGCGGCCGCGGAGCTCCAGCCCAAGCCGGATGTAGAAAACGGGGGCCAGGATCACCCCGGTGAGTGCCGCTGGGACGGCCACCAACAGGTTGGTCGGGACCAGGACGATCAGGCGCGCCAGGTAGACGACCACCAGCATCACACCCAGCAGAAAGCCCAGGTTGGACACCCGGCGTGAGAGGGCCCGGCTGCGTCGGGCCTCGGCCGCCAGGACAAGCAGCCCGAGGCCGGAGACACCGAAGGTGAGAAGGCCTCGAGGGTCAACCGGGCTGGGTAGCCCGGCGTCGGTGATGACGTCGGCGGCGGGTGGGTTGAGGACGTTCGCCAGGTCGTACCCGCCATGCGCTACCGCGCCGAACGCCCCCATCAGAGCCAGGGCCAGGCCGATCAGGGCAATGCCATGGCTGACGGCGCTGACCCGGCGGTAAACGGCCACCAGCACGACAAGGCTGAGCACGCCGCCCAGCGCGAGGGCGATCGAGGCCACCAGCATGCCGAGCGCGGGGTTCGCGCCCAGGACGACCCCGCCCAGGAACGCGACAGCGTAGACGACCCCGCCGATCCCGGCCGCGATGGCGGCCAGCCCCGCCCAGTGCTCGAAGTTCGAGTCGGCGCCACGATCGGCGGAGGGCCGGGTCACTCCGGGAGCATACAATCCGACGCGTATGTCGGGACATAGCAAGTGGTCTCAAATCAAGCGGCAGAAGGGGGCCAACGACGCCAAGCGCGGGGCGCTGTTCACCAAGTTGACCCGCGAGATCATCACCGCCGCGCGCCAGGGCGGATCCGATCAGGAAGCCAATTACCGGCTCCGGATGGCGGTCGACAAGGCACGGGCCAACTCCATGCCCGTGGACAACATCAAGCGCGCCATCGAACGAGCCACCGGGTCAGGGGCCGATGCCGAGCAATACGAGGAGATCACGTACGAGGGCCTGGGCCCCGCGAACGTCGCGGTCGTCGTGGCCGCCATGACGGACAACAGGAACCGGACCGCCGCCGCGGTCCGGGCCATCTTCACCCGGTCCGGTGGCTCCTTCACCCCCGTGTCGTGGCAGTTCGAGCACCGCGGGGTCCTGTCGGTTCCGCTCAAGGGAAGCGACCCGGACGAGGTGTCGCTGGCGGCCATCGATGCGGGGGCAGTCGACGTGGGCTCGCCGGAGGGAGGCGCCATCCTGGTCGTGACCGAGCCGGGTGCCCTGGAGCGTGTGCGGAGCGCCCTGACCGATGCCGGGTTCGCGCCCGACACCGCCGAGGTGTCGCTGGAGCCGACGACCAGGGTTGAGATCGCCGATGAGCGCGCCGCTCGCCAGGTCCTGGAATTCGTCGAGCACCTCGAGGACCTTGACGATGTCCAGACCGTCTATGCCAACTTCGACATTCCCGACGCCCTGATGGAGCAGCTCGAGGCATCGGTCGTCGGAGGATGATCGCGCTCGGAATCGATCCCGGATCCGCGGCCTGCGGATTCGGGGTGGTCGCGTCCGATGGGTCGAACCTGCGATTCGTGGATGCCGGCACGGTGCGCACGGACCCCGCACGACCCGAGGCCGCGCGCCTGGCGGAGCTCGAGGCGGCCCTGGACCGGCTGGTGGCCGAGCACCACCCCGACCGGGTGGCGGTCGAGCGCCTCTACTTTCAGCGCAACGTGCGGACCGCCATGGCCGTGGGCCAGGCGCGCGGGGTGGCGCTGCTGGTCGCCGCGCGGCACGGACTGGCGGTGAGTGAACCCACCCCCAACGAGGTGAAGCTGGCCGTGTGCGGCAACGGGGCGGCGGACAAGCGGCAGGTGGCGGTCATGGTGGGCCGTCTGCTGGGGATGGAGCTCAGCGGGGCGTCGGATGACGCCACCGACGCGCTGGCGGTGGCCATCGGGGCGCTCTACCCGCGGAGCACCGCGTGATCGGGTCGCTCCGTGGTCCGGTTGGGCACATCGGGCTGGACCACGTGATCATCGACATCGGAGGGGTCGGTTACCGGGTGGTGGTGTCGCCGGAGCTGATCGGGCGCGTGCGCATCGGCTCCGAAACCAGCCTGTTCATTCATCACCTGGTCCGCGACGACGCCCAGGCCCTGTTCGGATTCGCCAAGCCGGAGGAGCTGGCCTTCTTCGAGCTGCTGATGACGGTGACCGGGGTCGGGCCGCGCCTGGCGCTGGCCATCACTAGCGCCCACCCGGTGACGCGCCTGCAGATGGCGATCGTGACCGACGACCTCGACGTCCTGACCTCCGTGTCCGGGGTCGGGCGCAAGACCGCCCAACGCATCGTGTTGGAGCTCCAGGAGAAGATTCACGCTGCCGGGATCGCGGTGGGGCCGGGCGCGTCGGCCGATTCGGACGTGGTGGCCGCCCTGGAGTCGCTGGGCTACACCGCCTCCGAGGCACGGCGCGCAGCGGGCAGCGTGGTCGGGGTCGAGGGCGGGCTGGACGAGCGGATCCGGGCCGCGCTCCAGGAGCTGGCCCGATCCCGGTGACGTTCGCCGATCCGGAGACCATCGAACGCGTTCTGCGCGAGACCCACACCTGGGCCGTGGTGGGCCTGTCCTCGAACCCGCTACGGCCGAGCCATGGCGTGGCGCGGACCTTGATGGACCACGGCTACCGCATGATCCCGGTCAACCCCCACGAGACCGAGGTCCACGGCCAGACGGCCTACGCCGACCTATTTTCCGCCCAGGCCGATGCGGTCGCGGCCGGCCAGCCGATCGACGTCGTTGACATCTTCCGCAACTCGGCGTTTGCGGGGATCCACGTCGACGAGGCGATCGAGATCGGGGCCAAGGCGGTATGGATGCAGCTGGGGGTCATCGACGAGGCGGCCGCCGAGCGGGCGCACGCGGCGAGGTTGTGGGTCGTGATGGACCGATGCCCGGCGATCGAGCTGCCGCGGCTCAGTCTCGGCGCATGACCAGGTCGATCCGCCCGATCGGCGGCGGGGGATCGGCGTAGGTCTTCACCTTCGGGTCGTCCGGGCTGAGGACGCCCGGATCCCAGGTCCGGTTCTGCGCGTCGAAGCTGACCTCCGCCAGCTGGGTCCAGCGTTCGAGCATGCGGCCGCCGATTTCATGGACCAGGTGCTGGATCGACAGGCTCACGAACTGGTGGAAGACCGACGCCGCCAGGTCCGCCACTTGTTCGCCGGCAACGTAGCGTTCCGGGCTGGCCGCCAGGGCGTCGGCGGGGTCGACATACCGCCAGCCAACGTCCATCCACGTGAACAGAGCGCGGTCCGGCCGCTCGGGCAGGGTCGTGTGCTCGTCACGGGCAAAATCGGCGAACGAGGACCCGGTGATCTTGATGAGCTGGAGCCCTTCACGCCCGCAGGCGTGATCGGTCGGGCGCACGCCGCCGTCATCGGTCAGCTCCAGGTCCAGGCGCGCGGTCGAGCGATCGTTGCGATCCCGGGCGAACAGGACCTCGGAGGCGACGAAGCCATCGTCGTCGGCCGGGACCAGGGACGCGGAGTAGGGCAGCTCCGTGCCGAGCATGGAGATGCGCTCCATGTGGGGGTAGTGGTCAAGGAACGCGCGGCCCACGTGGTCGAGCCAACCCTCGAGCGTGGCCGCCGGGTTGGAGGCCGAGGTGGCGTGGATGAAGTTCTTCATCGTGTCGGTCGCCACCACCAGCCGGTTGTCGCCCTCGGTGTATGACTCGAGGAATCCCTGGCCCTGGACCTGGATCTCGATCTCGGCCGCCATGAGCGTGTTGTCGCGGCCGGTGAACGGCGACTCGGGGATGGGCGTCACCCCCACCAGCGGCGTGCCATACGTGCGGTAGACGCTGACTCCGGCCTTGCCGTAGCCGATCTCGTACTTCATGCGCCCTCCGGTCCGGGGGAGCGGAACCACTGGAGCCGATCGGCGGCGATGGCGAGCGAGTCGTCCAGGGCGCGACGGATCTCGACGTCGCGTTCGCGCTTGAGCGCGGCGCGTAGCTCGGGGGGCAGGTCCGCCCGCGGCCGTCCTGCGACGTAGACCAGGTAGCGGAATCCGAACCGCGCTTCGTAAGCGTCGTTCAGGCGAGCCAGCTCCGTGTCCACGCGGTTCGCCTTGGCGCCCTGCTCGCGTCTCGAGGCGGACGAGAGGCTGTCCCGCGAGCCCAGTCGCGGATGCGCGTTGATGAGCTCCACCTGCTCCGTCTCGGTCATGCGATGCGCGATGCGCGCAGCCGCCTCGAGCATCATGCCGTCCGATTTGAACGGGCGCGCACCCGCCAACCAGGCGGCGAAGCGAGGGGCGGGCCCGAACAGAAGCGCGATCGCATCGGCAAAGTCTCGGCTGGGGAGCCGGTTCAGGTCGGTCAGTGATGGGAAGCCGGTGGCCTCAGCCGCGCGCAAGCCGATACTCCTGGTCGCGCTCGCCGGCGCTCAGCTGCCGCGGTAGACCGTGGCGCCGAAGGGCGCCAGGAGGAGCGGGACGTGGTAGCTGCGACCGGCATCGGTCACCCGGAGGGCCACCGCGATGCCCTGCAGGAAGGCGTCATCCTCCCGGTACCCGGCCAGGTCGAACAGGAGCTGGTAGTCGCCCGTTGTCAGCTCGCCCCCGATCAGGTCCGCGATCCGGCCATCCGCATCGGTCTCGCTTTCATTGAGGGCCTCGAACTCGTCGTCCTCCCCGCGCCGAAAGAGGACCACGCTGATCCCAGGCGCGGGCACTCCCGTCTCGAGGTCCAGCACGTGGGTCGAGATGGTAGGGCGCGGCGAGCGCTGAGGGCGGTTGGGGCGATTCGGCCGTCGAGCGGCCACGCTATCCTCCCTGGCGTGGGTGACCTGCAGATCCGGGTCGGCGATCTCCACTTTAGCGCCCGATGGGAGGACGCCGCGCCGCGCACACGCGAGGCGTTGCGCCCATGGCTGCCCATCCAGTCCCAGCTGATCCACTGCCGCTGGAGCGGGGAAGGGACCTGGATCCCGTTCGGCGACCGCCGGCCCGGGGTGGGTTACGAGAACCACACCGCGCACCCAGCTCCCGGGCAGCTGCTCATCTATACCGGCGAGCTGTCCGAGTGCGAGATCCTGTTCCCGTACGGGGCCTGCTCGTTCAGCAGCAAGCTGGGCCCGCTGGCGGGGAACCATTTTGCGACCGTCGTTACCGGGGCGGAGCAGCTAACGGAATTAGGCCGCCGCGTCCTGTGGGAGGGCGCCCAGGACATCGAGATCACCGAAGGACCGGATTGACCGATCTCGTCGTCACCGAAGGCACGGTCGTAACGGCCGAAGGCTCAGTCCTGGCCGATGTCGGCGTGACACAAGGGCGTATCACCGCCGTCGGTCCCAATCTCCCGCGCGACCCGGCGACCGAGACGATCGACGCAACCGGGCTTCTCGTCCTACCTGGCTGCGTTGACGTCCACACCCACACTCGGCTGCCTACGGGCGCGGAACCGGACCGGTTCTACCAGGACAGCGTGGCAGCCGCATCCGGTGGCACGACCACGTTCCTGGCCTTCAACAATCCCGGCACCGGGATCTCCGACGAGGGGTCGCTTTCGCTTCTTGCCGGCCTCCGTGAGTTCCGTGCCCGGACCGAGGGTGAGTCGGCAGTCGACTTTGGCCTGAGTGCGGTCATCACCGGCCAGCAGGACGACCCCATCGCCGAGCTTCCTGAGCTCATCGCCTCCGGCGTCTCCACGGCCAAGGCCTTCATGGTCTACGACTTCCGGCTGACCGATGAGCGCCTCTTCGCGGCGCTGCAGGCCATGGGCCGCCACGGCGGGATGCTCCAGGTCCACTGCGAGAACGCCATCATCATCGACGCGCTCACGGCCGAGGCCCTGGCCCACGGGAACGTCGCCGGCCGCCACCACGCCCTCACGCGCCCGACGTACGCCGAGGCGGAGGCGACCCACCGCGCCATCGCCCTGGCTCGGGCCGCGGACGCATCGGTCTACATCGTTCATCTGTCCTGTGCCGATGCGCTGGCCGAGGTCGTCACCGCCAAGGCGCGCGGGTGGCCGGTGTACGCCGAGACGTGCCCCCACTACCTGACCCTGACCGATGACCGATATGCCCCGCCCGACGAAGCCGAGGTCATCAAGTCCGTCATCTCACCGCCCCTCCGCACGGATGCCGATCGTCAGTCGCTGTGGCTGGGCCTGGCCCGCGGGGGGCTGGACGTGGTGGCCACCGATCACGTGCCGGACCGGCTGGCCGTCGAGAAGCGCGTGCCGGCCCCGCCGTTTCCGCAGATCAGCAACGGGGCGCCGGGCATCGAGACGCTGCTGTCGGTCGTCTACTCCGAGGGCGTGTCTCGTGGCCTGATCAGCGTCGAGCGCATGGTGGATCTGTTGGCGACAACCCCGGCTCGCCTCTTCGGCCTACCTACGAAGGGCGCCATCGAGGTCGGCCGCGATGCTGACCTGGTGCTGTTCGACCCAAAGGCTACTCGCAGGATCCGGCAGTCCGAACTCCATCACACCAGCGACTTCACCCCGTACGAAGGTATGGTGGTTGCGGGTGCCGTCGTCCAGACGCTCGTTCGCGGTCGGCGTGCCGGTGCACGGATCGGCGTGTTCGTGGAACGACGGCTGGCCTAGGCGGCAAGACGGATGGCCCGAAAGGGCCCTTGCGTCCGGTACCGGGTCACGCGCTAGGGTAGGCACCCATGGCGAGCCCGCGTGACGCCTACAAGGTCCTGCAGATCGATCCCTCGGCATTGCCGGAGGTTGTCGAGGCCGCTTACCGCGCGCTGGCGCGGCTGCGCCACCCAGACCGGAACGACCTGTCCGGTGCCAGCGAGGCGATGGCGGATCTGAACTGGGCGTATTCCACCCTGCGCGACCCGGAGCGGCGGATCCAGTACGACGAGACCCGAACGGCTGCTGTCACGGTGAACGCGCCGGAGGGTTCGCTGCGCGACCGGATGGAAGCGGCACGCGGCGGAGGTTCCCAGGGCGTGAACTCCGAGGCCCCCATCGTCCTCGATTTCGGACGGTATTCGGGGATGTCCCTGCTCGAGGTTGCCCGCGTGGACCCCGCGTACCTCGCGTGGCTCAAGCGCCGACCGCACGCGGCGCGGTACCGGCAGCAGATCGAAGAGCTGACCGCCAGGCTGCACGCGCGCTAGCGGAGCCGGCCATAGGCGGGGATGGTCAGGAATTCGGTGAAGGTGTCGGATAGGACGAGCTCGTCGAGGAGTGCGGCGGCATCGGTCCAGCGGAAGTCCGGCATGCTGGATTGGAGCCGGCCGAGCTCGTCGTCCCGGATCGTGGTGTAGCGATCGGCCGACATCGGCTCGCCGTCCTCCAGGGCGACCTTGTGGACGCGCCACTGCCACAGCTGTGAGCGGCTGATCTCGGCGGTTGCCGCGTCCTCCATCAGGTCGTTGATGGCGGCCGCGCCGTTGCCGGCCAGCCACGAGGCGAGGTACTGGAGCGCCACGCTGACATTGGTGCGGACGCCGGCCTCGGTCGCGCGGCCGCCCGCCACCTCGACGTTCAGCAGCTCCGCCGCCGTCACGATGGCCTCCGGCAGCTTGTCTTTCTGGTTCGTGCGCTCCCCAAGGACCTCATCAAAGATCTCGCGCGCCACGGGGACCAGGTCCGGATGGGCGACCCATGTCCCGTCCGACCCGTCGCCGGACTCGCGCCGCTTGTCGACTCGCACCTGCTCCAGCGCATTCGCTGTCACCTCGGGCTCGCGCCGGTTGGGGATGAACGCGCTCATGCCGCCGATCGCATGCGCCCCGCGCCGGTGGCATGTCTGCACCAGCAGTTGCTGGTAGGCGCGCATGAACGGGACGGCCATGGTCACCTGGGCTCGATCGGGGAGCACCATGTCCGGCCGCGACCGGAACTTCTTGATCAGGCTGAAGATGTAATCCCACCGGCCGGCATTGAGCCCGGCGGCGTGCTCACGCAGCTCGTACAGGATCTCCTCCATCTCGAACGCGGCCAGGACGGTCTCGATCAGGACCGTGGCCCGGATGCTCCCGCGCGGGACGTCCAGCGCGGTCTGCGCCGCGACGAACACGTCGTTCCATAGCTGGGCCTCGAGGTGGGACTCGAGCTTGGGGAGATAGAAGTAGGGCCCGCTTCCCCGGTGCAGCTGCTCCCGGGCGTTGTGGAAGAAGACCATCCCGAAGTCGAACAGGCTGGCGGAGATGGGGGAGCCGTCGACCAGGACGTGCGCCTCGTCCAGGTGCCAGCCGCGAGGCCGGATGACCAGGGTGGCGATATGCTCGGCGAGGGCATACGCCTTCTCCGCGCTCTGGAAAGTGAGCTCGCGGCGAACTGCGGACGCCACGGCCCACTGGCCGGTCACGACGTTGTCCCAGGTGGGGGACAGGGCGTCCTCGAAGTCGGCCATGAATACCTTCGCGCCGCTGTTGAGGGCGTTGATCATCATCTTGGGCTCGACCGGGCCGGTGATCTCCACCCGACGGTCTTCAAGGTCGGCCGGAGCGGGCGCCACCCGCCAGTCGGGGTCCTCACGGACATGAGCCGTGTTGGGCAGGAAGTCCGGCAGCTCGCCGGTATCGAACCGAGCCTGCCGCTCGGATCGGTCCCCGAGAAGCCGCAGGCGACGGGCATTGAAAGACCGATGCAGGCTGGCCACGAAGATCAGGGCCTCCGCTGTCAACACCTCGTCCGTGTGCGGGTTTGATAGACCGATGACCTCAACGCCGGCCGGGAGTGTCGCTTTCTCGCTCACTTGCTGTTCCTCCCGTACGACAGCGGCTTGATGGGGCGCCCGGCGGCGGAGTCCTCGATGAGGAACGTCAGGCGGCGTTCGCGAGTTGCTTCCTGCTTGGCTGAGAGGACCCAGAAAGCTGCCTGTCGACGGTAGCCGGGCGCCTGCGCCTGCCAGTATGTCCAGGCCGTGGGCTCGGCTTTGATCCGGGCTTCGAGCCGGGGAGGGAGCTGCTGCCGGAGCGGGTTGTCCCGCATGTACGGCATGTCCTTGCTTTGGTCCCGCTCCTCGAACGCCAGCCGCCCGGCGGGATGCATGCGGCCGGCCTTCGTCAATTCGGCGACCGTGGCGATGTTATTCGCGCTCCAGCTGCTGCCTTTGCGGCGCGGTGTGAACCGGTTGGTGTGCACCTCGTCATCGATCCGATAGCCGATCCCGTCGATCCACCCAAAGCACAGGCCCTCCTCGACCGCCTCCGGATAGGTCATCGCCGTCTTGCCAACTCCCCTGCGGTAGTAGCCCACCCACAGCTCGCCGACCGACGCGTGGTTGGCCTCCAACCACGCCCGAAACTCCTCCTGGGTGGGGAAGATGGCCACCTCACGGGACGCCGGCCTATTCACGTTTGTGGAGCGCGCCGTACCATACGCGCGATTGTCGACCAGGAGACGAACGCCGGCATGCCCCTCTATCTTGACACTCACGACCACATTCCCGGTCTGACTGGGGAAGCCGTGGCGCAGGCCCACGCGCGTGACCTCGAGGTCGGCCCGAAGTACGCCGTGTCGTACCTGCGCTACTGGTACGACGAAGCGACGGGCAAGGTGTTCTGCCTGGTCGACGCGCCCAGCGCCCAGGCCGCCGAGGACGTCCATCGTGAGGCGCACGGACTGCTGGCGGACCGCATCCAGGAGGTCCAGGAGGGGGTCTAGCTCACCCGGCTGGCGTCCGCCAGCACGACCTCCAACGAAAGACGACGGCCCGCCGCTCGCACGCCGGTGAGGGGTCCGCGCCCCAGCTCACCCTCCAACGCCGCCAGAACCTGATCCCGCTCTGCAGCATCCGCCGGAGGCAGCGACGCACCGATCGCCTCACGCTGCGCATCGGCGAAGCCCATGAGCCGCGCCGCCCACTCGGGTTGCGAAGCGGCGGCAACCCGAGCCAACCGGTCGCAGGCGGTGGCCAGCCCACCACGGTCTCCCAGCTGACGTCGCTGCTCGATGCTGGACCGATAGAGCCGCTCCGCCTCGGCCAGATTCCCCTCTACCGCGGCGATGTCGCCCAGGAACATCTCCGTCCGGGCCACGCCCCGGCCGTCACCGAAACGACTGAAGATGTCGAGAGCCTCCGCGTGACGAGCTCGGGCCTCGGCCGTGTCGCCGTCCTGCAGGCTGAAGGTCGCGGCTCGACCGAGCGCCAAAGCGACGCCCATGAAGTCTCCCTCAGCCCGGAAGGTCGCAATGCTCTGGTCGGACAGCTGGCGTGCCTCGTCACCGTCTCCCTGGCGAGCAGCCACGTCGGCCAGGTTCAACAGGCCGAACGCAGCTCCCCGGGTGTCCCGCGTGCCGCGGAGGATCGCAATCGACTCTTCGTATAACTCGCGGGCCCGGCCGTAATCTCCGCGCTCGACGGAGACGTTGGCCAGGTTGCTTCCGGCATACGCGATGCCGTTCTGATTCCCAAGCTGGCGTTGGGTATCCAGGGCGCCCTGATGGGCCTCGATGGCAGCGGGCAGGTCGCCCTGCTGAGCGGCCAGGCTGCCAAGACCGGTCAGCGCGTTGGCTCGCAGCTCCGAGATCTCGCCATCCGTCCGGGCCAGGGCCCGTGCCAGCCAGCTCCGAGCTTCGACCAGGTGTCCGCCGATCTCCCAGTAACGCCACAAGTTGCCCGCCAGGCGCAGTTCGGCGCCGGCTCCATCTGGGTCATCGTCGCTCCACTGGAGCGCTGCGCGCAGGTTCTCGTGCTCGATCGCCAGCTGGTCGACCGCCGGTCCGGCGGCCGGTCCGGCGAACAGGGTCGGCGCGATGCGCTCCACCAGCTCGAGCATGAAGGCCTGGTGTCGAGCACGGACCGCCCCGGTCGGGTCATCCTCGATGAGCCGCTCCTGGGCATATTGCCGAACGGTCTCCAGAAGCCGATACCGGGCCTCGGCCGCGCCTTCCTCGGCGACCACCAGCGAGCGGTCGATCAGCCGGCTGAGAAGGTCCAACACGTCGGCGCGCTCGACGATGTCGTTGGCGCATACCGCCTCGGCTGCGTCCAACCCGAAGCTGCCGACGAACACCGACAGACGCATGAGCAGGGCCCGTTCTGCATCGGTCAGCAGGTCGAAGCTCCAGTCCATGGCTGCTTTGAGCGTGCGATGCCGGGGCAGTGCCATCCGGCTGCCGCCGGTCAGCAGCCGGAATCGATCATCCAGCCGGGCCGCGATCTGTTCTGGCGGCAACGACTTGACGCGCGCCGCGGCCAGTTCGATGGCGAGCGGGATGCCGTCCAGTCGCCGGCAGATCTGAACCACGGCCGCCGCGTTCCGCTCGTTGAGAACGAATGCGGGTTGGACTGCCCTGGCGCGATCCACGAACAGGCGAACCGCCTCTGACTCGGCGAGCATGGTGACTGATGCGTCGCCCGGCTTGGGCAGATCCATGGAGGGAACCGGGTAGAGGCTCTCGCCGCGGATGCCCAGCGCTTCGCGGCTGGTGGCCAACACCCGGAGGTTCCGGCACGCGCGGAGGAGCGCGTCGATGACCTCCGCGGCGGGCTCGAGCACGTGCTCGCAGTCGTCAAAGACGAGGAGCTGGCGGCGAGACTCCAGGTGCTGGGCGAGGGTGGTCAGGATGGAGACGCCCGGCTGTTCCTTGACGCGCAGCGTCGCTGCCACGGTCTCCGGAACCAGCGATCCATCGCCCAGCACGGCCAGTTCGATCACCCAAGCGCCATCCGGGAAGAGGTCCATCGCTTGCGCGGCCACTTCCAGCGCCAGACGGGTCTTCCCGACGCCACCCGGGCCGGTGAGCGTGAGCAGAGGGGTCGTCGTCAGCCGTTGGCTGGCCTCGGCCAGCGATTCGGCGCGGCCGACGAAGCTGGACAACTGACGTGGCAGGTTGTTCGGCCAGTTGTCGAGCGAGCGCAACGGCGGAAACTCGGACGGAAGGTCCGTGGCGCTGGCCTGGAAGACCCGCTCCGGATGGGGC
This sequence comes from Chloroflexota bacterium, assembly GCA_038040195.1. Lineage (NCBI taxonomy): Bacteria > Bacillati > Chloroflexota > Chloroflexota bacterium. Next base: position 159,218 of record JBBPIR010000002.1, read on the forward strand.
AGGTCCTTGAGCCGATGCTCGCCAAGGTCGCGCAGGAGCGCGCCGCCCGGTGTCTCGCCGCGAAGTAGGTCGTGGGTGGTGAGCGAAAGCAGGATCTGGCCGCCATGGCCGGCCGCGCAGATGCGCGACGCTCGATGCACGTCGAGGCCGACCAGCATGGCGTCGGAGCTCACCGGCTCCCCGGTGTGGATCCCGATCCGCGCCTCGAGGTTGGCACCGGCGTGCCACGCGTGGTCGCGGAACGATCGCTGGGCGGCGAGAGCGGCCGACACCGCACCCCGCGCCGAGGGGAATGAGAAGAAGAGCCCGTCACCGGCCGTGTCCACCAGGGCACCCCGTTCAACTTCGGCGGCGGTGCTCATCAGCCGGCGATAGTCGCGCAGCACGGCCCCGTAGTCGTCGCCGAGCTCGGCCAGCATCCGGGTGGAACCGGCGATGTCCACGAACAGCAGGGTGACGGTGGCGCCGCGCGGACTTTCGGTCACCAGCCGCCTTCCTCGCGGATCAAGCGGCGGAGGACGCGTCCCGCCACCAGGCGGCGGTAGTTCGCCGTGGAGCGGACGTCGTCGATGGGCTGGATTTCGGCTTCCAGGGCGGTCACCGCCGCGTCGGCCGCGGCACGCACCGGCTGCTGCCCGTCGAGGGCGGCCTCCGTGGCTCCAGCCCGGACCGGAGTGGCCGCCACGGAGCCCAGCGCGACGCGCGTGTCGATCCAGGCCCCGTCCTCGCCGGTGTGCCACGACACGGCCATGACGACCTTGCTGATCGCCTGTGCGCGCCGCGTCCCCACCTTCCGGAACCGGACGCGGCGGCGTGGGAGCAGCGGCACGCGAACCCGCAGAACCAGCTCGTCGTCGCGACGGGCGGTCTCCCGATACCCGGTGAAGAAGTCCAGCGCCGCCACGGAACGTTCGCCGCCGGCACTCCCCAGAACGACCAGCGAGTCGGTTGCCAGCCAGATGGGCAGCGTATCGCCGGCAGGCGAGGCATTGACCAGGTTCCCGCCGACGGTGCCACGGTTCTGGATCTGGGCCGCCCCAATGGTGGCCGATGCCTCGGCCAGGGCCGGTAGCAGCTCACCCACCAGGGCCGATTGACGCAGCTCGGTGTACGTCGTCAGGGCACCAATGACCAGCTCGTCGCCCCCCAGGTTGATCCCACGCAGCTCGTCCAATGCCCAGATATCGAGGACTCGCTCCGGCGGGGGACCGAGCTCGCCCGTGATCTGGACCAGCAGATCGGTTCCTCCAGCCAGCGGGCGCCAGGCCGCCCCGCCGTCGGTCAGCAGGCCATAGGCGTCAGCCAGCGATCTCGGGCTCTCGACAGGAGGCTCCGCCGGCATCGGTCAGGCCTGGGCCTCCGCCGTCCCCGACCGACGGGCATCGGCCAGGACGATGGCGTCGATGATCTTCGTGTACCCGGTGCACCGGCACAGGTTGCCGGCAATCGCCTCCCGCACGGCCTCCTCGGTAGCCTCCATCCCGCTGGCCAGGAACGCCTCCCCAGCCATGAGCATGCCGGGAGTGCAGATCCCGCACTGGGCGCCACCGGTCTCCAGGAACGCGGCCTGCAGCAGATTCAGGGCACCGGCCGCGGCCAGGCCCTCCACCGTGTCCACCCGCGCACCTTCGACCTGGCATACCGGCACCAGGCAGGAATCCACGACCTCACCGTCGATCAGCACCGAGCACGCTCCGCACTCGCCCTCGCCGCACCCCTCCTTGGTGCCGGTCAGGCCCAGGTCCTCGCGCAGGACGTCCAGCAGGCGCCGCATGCCCGGCGACTCGACCTGGGTGGCGATCCCGTTCACGGTCAGCCGATACGTCATGCCGGGCGCTCCGCGCTGATCCCCGGCGGTCCGGGGGCGGGCGAGCCCGTCAACGCCGCCAGCACGCGCTCGGGAGTGGCCGGCAGGTCGCAGATCCAGGATCCGGTCGCGTCGTGGATGGCCGCCACCACCGCGGGCGCCACCACGTCCATGGGCAGCTCGCCCACGCCCTTGGCCCCGTGCGGCGCGCCGCTGTACGGATGCTCGAGCAGGATGGAGGTGATGCGCGGCGCATCCATGGCGGTGGGAATGAGATACGTCGCCAGCCGGTCGTTGAGGTAGCGGCCGTCGACCAGCTTCAGCTCCTCGATGGTCGCGTACCCGACCGCCTGCAGCGAGCCGCCCTCGACCTGGCCCTCGGCCATGACCTGGTGGATGACGTGGCCGATCTCGTCGGCGCTCACCACGTCGCGCACCGTCACCTCCCCGGTGTCCAGGTCGACCTCCACCTCGGCCACCGCACAGGCCCAGCCGAAGCACGGGTAGGCGTCCCCGGTGTAGGTCGCGTCGTCGAACGTGACCCCCGGGTAGGGCTGGAACTGCTCGTCCACCCGCAGGTTTCCGTGTTCGGCCGCGAAGGACCGATAGGTGTCGGCAAAGGATCCCCCGGCAGCCTCCTCGACCTGGGCGCGCATTCGCTGGGCGGCTTTGATCAGCAGGCCTCCGACCACCATCGCCGTCCGGGACGCCACGGTGGGGCCCGAGTCGGGAACGATGGAGGTGTCCTGGGGCGCGATCTCGACCTCGTCGGGGCTGATCTCCAGCGCTTCCCCGACCAGCTGCGGGAAGATCGTCTTCGTCCCCTGACCCATTTCGGTCGAGGCGGTCAGGATCCGGATCCTCCCGTCCGCCGTCAGCTCCAGCGACGCGACGCTGGCTAGATGCACCTCGCCCGAGCCGGTGAAGCCGGCGCCGTGCCAGGCCAGGGCGATCCCGATGCCGCGCGCCGAATGCGCGTCGTCGGAGCGCTGAGCGCGCGCCTTTCTTGTATGTGCCGCGACTCCCTCGTACTCGCTGGCCTGGGCCGCCGCCTCCAGCACCTCCAGCCCGGCCACGCTCTCGCGCAGCACCTGCCCGGTGGGCGTCACGCCGCCCTCCCGGTACACCCATTTGCGGCGCAGGGCGAGCGGCGAGAGGTCCAGGCGCTCCGCGATCCGGTTGACCTGGGTCTCGGCCGCAAACTCGGTCTGCGGCGCACCGAAGCCGCGGAACGCCCCGTTCGGAGGCGTGTTGGTGGCCATGGCGCGGCCGCGGATTCGGACGTTGGGGCACTCGTACGGCCCGCCGGCGTGGATCGTGCCGCGGCTGAGCACGACCGGGGTCAGGGTCACGTACGCGCCGCCGTCCATGACGACCTCGATGTCCTGGGCCACCAGCTCCCCGTCACGGGTCACCCCGGTCCGGTGCCGGACCCACGCCGGATGGCGTTTGGTGGTGGCGCTGATGTCCTCGTGGCGGTCGTAGATCATCCTGACCGGCTTGCCCACCCGCTGGGCCAGCAGGGCGGCGTGGAGGGCAATGATCGAGGGGTACTCCTCCTTGCCGCCGAAACCCCCGCCCGTCTCGGCCTGGATGACCACGGCCTTGGCATCGGTCAGGTTCAGAGCCCGCTTGAGTGCGCTGTGGATGTAATACGGGCACTGCATCGAGCCGTGGACCTCGATCCCGCCGTCGGGGCGGGGGACGGCGATCATGGCCTGGTTCTCAATGTACAGCTGCTCCTGGTGGCCGACCCGGTAATCACCCTCGACCACGATGTCGGCGGCGGCCAGCCCAGCCTCGATGTTGCCCTTCGTCAGCTCGAAATGGGCGAACTCACGTGTTGAGAGCAGCGGGTCGAAGATGGCCGGCAGGCGCTCGGTGCGGAGCGTGACGTGACGCTTCGCCACGCGCAGCAGATCACGGTCCGGCGCGGCCAGCAAGCACACCGGCTCGGCCTGGTGCTGGATCTCGCCGCCGACCGGGACGAGCACCGGCTGGTCATCCTTGATCAGGGCCACGACGTTCTCGCCGGGGATGTCCGCCGCGGTCACGACCACCACCTTGGACCAGTCGAAGTCCGGGTCAAGATCGATTCCCAGCAGGCGCGCGTGGGGCTCGGTGGAGCGGACGGTGGCCCCGTACCAGGCTCCCGGAAAGACCAGGTCGTCGGCGTACTGGGCCAGCCCGGTCAGCTTCTCGGGGCCTTCGCGGCGCAGGGGAAGAGCCGGACGAGTACGCCCGGGGGCGATGGTCCCGGGTGCCAGGAGGAGCGGCGTCTCGGGAAGCGTCGGGGTGCTCACGGCGGCATGGTATCTAGTCCCGCCCGTGGCGCAGGGCGCGGCCCGGCAGGGCGCCGGTATGCCGGCCGCCATCCACGACCACGGTGCCGTTGACGACCACGTAGTCAATGCCGTCGGGAAACTGGCGCGGCTCGTCGTAGGTCGCGTTGGAACGCACGCGGGCCGGGTCGAAGACGACCAGATCGGCGACGTAGCCGTCGCGCAGCAGGCCGCGGTCGCGGAGCCCCAACCGCGCCGCGGGGGCGGAAGTCATCTTGCGCACCGCTTCTTCCAACGACAGGCGCCGCTCGTCGCGGACGAACTGACCCAGCACCCGCGGGAACGATCCGTAGGTGCGGGGGGACGGCTTCAGACCGATGAACGTCGAGTCGGTGCCAACCATGCCCGCCGGGTGGGCCACGAAATGGGGGAGCGTCTCGGACCACGGCCCGGGGGTGACCTGGTTGATCCGCAGGTCCTCGGCCAGCAACAGGTCGCACAGGGCGTCGATCGGGTCGACCCCCAGCTCGCGACCGACATCCTCGAGCGTGAGGCCCTCCCAGCGTTGGTTGGCCTCGGTGGCGAAGGCACCCAGGCGGACGTCCCCCCAATCCAGCGGGGCACCGTGGGCCGGTCCGTGACGCTGGATCTCGTCGTGCAGGCGGCGGCGGATCGTGGCGTCGGCGAGTCGCTCCTTGAGCGGCCCGGGCCCGCCGGCCTGCACCCACTGCGGGACCTGGATGAGAAGCCGCGTGGAGGCCCACTCGTACGGGTAGGTGTCGAACGTCACGTCGCGACCCGCGTCCCGCGCATCGTCGACCAGCGCCAGCATCGGCTCATGACCCCCCGGATAGGTCTGCCGGTGGTAGAAGTGGGTGAGGTGGACCGGCCCGTCCGCCATCTCGCCGATCTGGAGCGCCTCGCGGAACGGGTCGAGGTAGCGGTCACCCAGATCGTATCGGACGTGGGTGTGGTAGAAGCCGCCGTGCCGCGCGGCGGCGGCCGTTAGATCGGCCAGTTCCCCCATGCTGGCGTACGACCCGGGTGGGTAATCCAGTCCGCTCGAGACCCCGTACGCGCCCTCGGCCATTCCCTCGCGCAGCATGGCTCGCATGTCGGACATGGCCATGTGATCGGCGGGGATGTCGTCCCAGCCCATGGCGCAGATCCGGAGCGCGGAGTTTCCGATCAGGAACGCGACGTTGACCGCCACCTGGCCGTCAAATCGGCCGAGGTAGCTGGCCACCGTGTCCCAGTCCAGCGCCACGTCGGGCCGCCCGTCGAGCCCCGCGTTCATCTCGACCAGGGACGCCAAGTCGGATGCCCTCGACATCGGTGCGTACGACAGGCCGTCGACGCCGATGACCTCGGTCGTCACTCCCTGGCGGACCTTGGGCTCATGGAGCGGCTCGTGCAGCAGCCACAGCCCGGAGTGTGAATGAAGGTCGATGAACCCCGGCGCCACCACCAGACCGGCGGCGTCGATCACGCGCCCGGCGGGCGGCGAGGGCTGGTCCGTATCCAGCAGGCGCAGGCGACCGTCGGCCACGGCCAGCGACCCGGCTCGACCCGGCGCTCCGCTGCCGTCCACCAGCGTCCCGCCAATGATGAGGAGGTCGGTCACGAGCCGCTGTTCGGTCTGGGCATCGGCCCTCCCTCCCGACCATGACGCGCGGCGACCAGCTCGGCCACGATGGCCAGGCCGATCTCGGCCGGCTCCCGGCCGCCCAGGTCGAGGCCGATGGGCGCGTGCAGGCGGGCCAGATGCGCGTCGTCCACGCCGGCTGCTCGAAGGCGCGCGCGACGGTCCGCCTGGGCACGCTGGCTGCCGATGGCGCCCACGTAGCCGATGTCCGCGCTCAGCGCCGCCACCAGGGCCGGCTCGTCGATCTTCGGGTCGTGGGACAGGACGACCACCGAGTCGTCGGGCCGCAGTTCGCGGGCCGCGAACGCGCGATCCGGCCAGTCGGCGATGACCTCCAGGCCCTCGAGGCGTGGCTGCTCAGCGAACAACCGCCGCGGGTCGACCACCAGCGGGGTCAGGCCCGCCCGCGCCGCAAACGCGGCCACGTGCTCGGCGATGTGGCCCGCGCCCACGATCCAGACCCGCGGCGCCGGCAGCGCACGGTCGTAGACCGCGTCGGACCCGTCGGTCGCAGCCACTGCTTCCTGACCGTCCAGGACGCGTTGCGTCCCCACCGCGGTTCCTGTGATGCCGATCTCCCGGGCCGCCGGCTTGCCTGCGGCGATCAGGGCGGTGAAGAGCTCGACCAACGAAGCGCTGTGCCCGCGCACGGGCTCGATCAGAACCTCGATGCTGCCGCCGCACATGAGACCCACTTCCAGGCCCTGGTCATCGCTGATCCCGTAGCGGCGCAGGACCGATTCCCCGCTCCGCAGCACCGCGCGGGCATGCTCGACGACATCGCCTTCCACGCAGCCCCCGCTGACCGAGCCCGCCATCTGGCCTTCGGCAGACACCGCCAGCTTGGCCCCCACCCCGCGTGGGGCCGACCCCTCGACCCGCACCACGGTCGCCAAGGCCGCGTCCTGACCCTCCTTGCGCCAGGCGCGCAGAGCCGCCAGCGCCTCGTCGATCATGGGTCCAGTATGCCGCCCATGGAGGACCGATCGGAGGTGGCCGCGGTGATCCTGGCCGCGGGCCTGGGACGACGCTTCGGCGGGCCCAAGGCGGTCGCGCGGCTGCGGGGGCGGACCCTGCTCGCGCATGTTGCTGCCCTGGCGCGGGCTGCGGGGCTGGAGCCGGTCATCGCCGTGGTTTCCGGCACCCCAGACGCCCCGGAGGGCGTCATTCCCGTGGTCAACCCGAAACCGGAGCGAGGGCTCAGCTCGTCGCTGCAGCTCGGCATCGGCGCCGTGCCTCCGGGCCAGGCGGCCGTGGTGCTGCTGGTGGACCAGCCCACCCTGGCCCCGGAGAGCATCGCGGCCGTGCTCGCCGCTCGCGGGACGCGCCCCATCCTCGCCGCCCAGTCGGGTGGCCGCCTCGCGCCGCCGGTGCTCCTCGAACCCGAGGCATTCCCCGTGGTGGCGACGCTGGCCGGTGACATCGGTCTGCGAGAGGTCTTCCACCGCAACCCCGTCCTGGTCCATGCGGTCCCCGTGCCTTCGCACGCGCCGGACATCGACACCCGACAGGACCTGGCCCGCCTGGAGGCGGGCTAGACTGCGGCCATGACCATCGAACGGGTCGGCAGCGCGGAGGTGCTCGAGGAGGAGCGGACGCTCGAGGCCACCGTTCGGCCGCGCCGCCTGGACGAGTTCGCCGGGCAGGAACGGATCAAGGAGAACTTGGCCATCCTCATCGACGCCGCGCGCCAGCGGCAGGAGCCGGTCGACCACATCCTGCTCTACGGCCCGCCGGGGCTGGGCAAGACGACCCTGGCCACCATCGTGGCCGCCGAGCTGGGGGCCCAGCTGCGAACGACGTCGGGACCGGCCATCGAGCGGGCCGGCGACCTGGCCGCCATCCTGACCGGCCTGCAGCGCGGGGACGTCCTGTTCATCGACGAGATCCATCGCCTGTCGCACGTGGTCGAGGAGGTCCTGTATCCGGCCATGGAGGACTTCGTGCTCGACATCGTGCTGGGCAAGGGCCCGGGGGCGCGGACCGTGCGGCTGCAGATCGAGCCGATCACAGTCATCGGCGCCACCACTCGGGTGGGGAGCATCACCGGACCGCTGCGCGACAGGTTCGGGGTCACCCATCGGCTGGACTACTACATCGATGCCGACCTGGTCACCATCCTCCACCGCAGCGCCGGCATCCTCGACATTCCGTTGGATGACGAAGCAGCGGAGCTCATCGCGCGCCGGAGTCGCGGCACGCCGCGGATCGCCAACCGGCTCCTCAAGCGGGTCCGCGATTACGCCCAGGTGCGGGGCGACGGGGACGGGCGGGCCACGGCCGCGGCGTCGGAGGCGGCGTTGGGGCTGCTGGACATCGACGAGCGCGGCCTGGACACCCTGGACCGCCAGCTGCTGACCGCGATTGCCGAACACCACGGGGGAGGTCCGGTGGGCCTGCAGACCATGGCGGCCACCATCAGTGAGCCGGTGGAGACGATCGAAGACGTGGTGGAGCCGTACCTCATCCAGGCCGGGCTACTGGCCCGAACGTCGCGCGGGCGACAGCTGACCCCCGGCGCCTGGGCCCATCTGGGGCTGACGCCACCCGCCGAGCCGGCCCCCGTGGGGGCCGATCAGCGGGGCCTTTTCGACTAGATTTCAGCGCCCCACATCCGCCCTCGTGGCGGCCGCTCTGCCTCGCGAAGCGACCGCGCAGAAATACCCCCGACCCGGCGTTCGACGGGGGGTAGGATCGGCCTCCGGGTCGCGTCACGCACCCAGGCCCTTGGTGCGGCGTCGGCCCCGGGAGTGAGGAGGGTCCCACCAGCGTGGAACCGTTAACTTCGTTCTTCAAATTCCAGGAACGGGGTACCACGTTCGGCACCGAGATCCGGGCCGGCATCACCACCTTCTTGGTGATGGTGTACATCGTTGCGCTCAATCCGGCGATCATCGCCGGGCCGATGGGGCTCGACCCGGTGGCCGTGGCGGCCGGGACGGCGCTGGTGGCCGGAATCATGACCCTGGCCATGGGTCTCATCACCAACTATCCGTTTGCCCTGGCAGCCGGACTCGGCCTGAATGCGGTGGTCGCCTTCTTCCTGGTCCTCGGCCTCGGGATGACGGCTGCCCAGGCGATGGGCGTGATCGTCATCGAGGGTGTGATCATCACCCTGCTGGTCGTGATCGGCCTGCGGGAGGCGATCATGAATGCGGTGCCGCTCGGCCTGAAACGTGCCATCGGCGTCGGCATCGGCCTGTTCATCCTGTTCATCGGCTTCTGGGATGGCGGACTCATCGTGGGCGTCACGCCCGAGTTCGCACCACCCCCGCCGCCCCTCACCTTCGTCTTCCCGACCACAACCGCCCACTTCGTCTTCCTGGCCGGTCTGCTGCTTACGGCCGCCCTCTGGGCCCTGAAGATCAAGGGTGCGCTGATCATCAGCATCGCGGCGACCACGGTGCTGGCCATCCTCACCGGTGTTCAGCCCCTACCAACTGAATTCACCTGGACCCCGAGCTTCAGCACTCTGGGTCTCGGTCTCCAGGACCTCGGCGGGATCTTCACGATTGAGGCCGGCGTGCTGGCCGCAATCCTGGCGATCTTCACGATCATGCTGAGCGACTTCTTCGACACCATGGGCACCGTGACCGGCGTCGCCGCCGAGGCGGGCCTGACCGAAGAAGATGGGACGGTTCCCGGCGTCGGGCGCGTCCTGTTCATTGATGGCCTCGCGGCCGCCGTCGGAGGTGCGGCCGGGGTGAGCTCGAACACCACGTATATCGAGAGCGCAGCCGGGGTAGGGGACGGCGGCCGGACCGGGATGACTTCGGTCGTCACCGGGCTGCTCTTCCTGGCGGTCATCTTCCTGGCGCCGATTGTCCAGATCATCCCGCTGGCGGCCACGGCCCCGGCCCTTGTGCTGGTCGGCTATCTGATGTTCACCCAGATCGGCGAGATCGACGCCCGAGACGTCGTCATCGGCTTCCCGGCGCTGCTGATCATGATCCTGATGCCATTGACCTTCACGATCACCATCGGTATCGGGGCCGGCATCGTCATGTGGGTCATCCTCAAAGTGGTCACCCGCACGTGGGCGGAAGTCCACTGGCTGATGTGGCTCGTCTTTGTGGCGTTCCTGCTGTACTTCGCCCAGGCGCTGATCCAGACATACCTCTGACCGTCTGGGTACCGATGGCGCCCGGCCGGGCCACCCGGCCGGGCGCTGTGTTTGCCGCTAGCCTCTGTCGGTGAACGATCCGGACCCTCGCCGCCTCCGCGTTGACGACTTTGACTACGACCTCCCGATCGAGGCCGTGGCCCAGACCCCGGCCGAGCCGCGGGACGCCAGCCGGCTCCTGATCCTCGATCGGGCGGCGTCGCGTCGCGGGGAGCCCGCGGTGACCCAGGCCAGCTTCGCGGACATTCGCAACTGGCTCCATCCCGGAGACCTGCTGGTCGTGAACGACAGCCGCGTCCTGCGAGCTCGGCTGCGGGGCCGGCGTTCCGGTGGGGGAGCGGCCGAAGTCCTCCTCCTGCGCCCGCTGCCTGATGGTCGCTGGGAGGCACTCGTCCGTCCGTCGCGTCGCCTGCGGGACGGTGCTACCGTGCGGCTCCCCACCGGAGATGAGCTCGTCATCGGCGGGTGGGTGGGGGATGGGACTCGGGCTGTCGCCTTCGCACGCGAGGCGGACACCGTCATGGCCGAGGCGGGCGAGATGCCACTCCCGCCATACATCACCGCGCGCGATGCCCCGGACGAGCGATATCAGACCGTCTATGCCGAGCCACCCGGCTCGGCCGCGGCGCCCACCGCCGGCCTCCACTTCACCCCTGCCCTCCTCGACGGGCTGGAGCGCGCTGGGATCAATCGGGCCGCGGTGACCCTCCACGTCGGGCTCGACACGTTCCAACCCCTGGACGGCACGTATGTCGACGAGCACCACATCCATCGCGAGTGGTACACGGCGCCACCGGCCACCCTCATCGCCCTCACCGCCGCCCGGGAACGGGGCGCGCGGGTCGTGGCCGTGGGCACGACGACCACCCGCGTCCTCGAGACGCTGACCCGAACCGGTGAGCCCGAGGGCTGGACGGACCTGTACCTGGTGCCGCCTCATCGGTTTTCCGCTCTCGAAGCGCTGATCACGAACTTCCATCTCCCGCGCAGCTCGCTCCTGCTCCTGGTCACGGCCTTCGTCCAGGACGGCTTGCCTGGCAGCACCCCACTCGAGGCACGCGACACGCTCCTCGCCGCCTACCACGCGGCGCTGGGGTCGGGCTATCGCTTCTACTCGTTCGGGGACGCCATGCTCATCGTCTAGCAGGCCGGCCGGTATCCTCGGCCCGTGCCGCCGCCGATCCAGTTCAGCTTCAAGCCGGGTGGCGTGGCCCGTGCCCGGCTGGGGATCTTGGAGACAGCCCACGGGACCGTCGACACGCCCCAGTTCATGCCGGTCGGCACCCAGGCCAGCGTGAAAGCGGTCACCCCCACCGACCTGCGAGCGACCGGGACGCAGATCCTGCTCGCCAACACGTACCACCTGTCGCTACGGCCGGGCGAGGATCGGATCGCGCGCCTGGGCGGCCTGCATCGGTTCATGGCCTGGGATGGACCGATCCTGACCGATTCCGGCGGGTTTCAGGTGTTCAGTCTGGGTCACCTCCGAACGGTCGATGACGATGGCGTGACCTTCGCCTCGCACCTGGACGGATCGGCGCAGCGGCTGACGCCCGAGCGCGCCATCGAGATCCAGGAGGCGCTGGGGAGCGACATTGCCATGGTCCTCGATCACCTCGTCGGATCCGGCTCTTCGACCGAAGCCGTCCGGGATGCGATGGAGCGCACCCATGGATGGGCCGGCCGCTCACTCGAGGCCCGCAGTCGGGCGGACCAGGCCGTGTTCGGGATCGTGCAGGGCGGCGTTGACCGCAGCTTGCGGGCCGAATCCGCGCGAGCCATCGCCGCCTTGCCGTTCGAAGGCATCGCCATCGGCGGCTTGTCGGTGGGGGAGTCGAAAGCCGAGATGGCAGACGCGCTGGAGGTCGTGGCCGGCGTCCTGGGCGACGATCCGCGCCCGCGCTACCTGATGGGGGTGGGGGCGCCGGACGACTTCTTCGTGGCCATCGAGCACGGGGTGGACCTGTTCGACTGCGTTCTGCCCACCCGCCTGGCTCGCCACGGCCAGCTGTGGACCTCCCACGGGCGCCTCCGGCTGGGCAACGCGGCCCTGCTGGACGACCCGCAGCCGGTGGACGACGTATGCGCGTGCGAGACCTGCCGGGATTACTCGCGGGCCTACCTCGCGCACCTGTTCCGGGCCGGCGAGCTGCTCGTCCATCGGCTCACCTCGGTCCACAACCTCACCTATACTCTCGACCTGATGCGGGCCATCCGCCAGGGGCTCCGCGATGGCGGTTATCAGGCCCTTCGCAACCGCGTGACGAGCCAGTTCGCCGCTCCGAGCGACGACCCGCAATCGACTGGTAATGGACCGATACAGGCCCACTCCGAGACTGACCTTGCCTCGGACCCCCGCCTGGACGAGTGAACGCCGATGGGAAACCGAGACCGCCCCAAGAAACAGGCCAAGCGCAGACCCAAGGACAAGGACAAGGCCCACAAGGCCGCCCCGCCCATGGTCTATGAGCCCATGACCGTGGAGGTCATCAAGCCCAGGCGCAAGCCGCGCGACGAGCCCGACGCCGGGTGACCCGCGGAGCCACCCAGGCAGACCGGAAGGAGCACGGACAACGCATGGACGCCACCGCGGCCGCCCCCAAGACTCAGGCCAACGGCGAGCGCGCCCGCGCGGTCGACGCCGCCATCCTCCAGATCGAAAAGCAGTTCGGGCAGGGCTCGATCATGCGTCTCGGGGACACGGGTGCCAAGATGGCCGTGGATGTCATCCCCACCGGGTCCATTGCGCTGGACCTGGCGACCGGCGTGGGCGGCGTCCCGCGCGGCCGGATCACCGAGATCTTCGGCCCCGAATCGAGCGGCAAGACGACGCTGGGCTACCACATCGCGGCCAACGCCCAGCGGGCGGGCGGGATCGTGGCCTTCATCGACGCCGAGCACGCCCTGGATCCCACTTACGCCCGCAACCTGGGCGTCAACGTCGATGAGCTGCTGGTCAGCCAGCCGGACACCGGGGAGCAGGCGCTCGAGATCGCCGAGACCCTGATCCGCAGCAACGGGGTGGACGCCGTGATCGTCGACTCGGTGGCTGCCCTGGTGCCCCGGGCCGAGATCGAGGGCGAGATGGGGGACTCGTTCGTCGGCCTCCAGGCGCGCCTCATGAGCCAGGCGCTGCGCAAGCTGACCGGTGCGGTGAGCCGCTCGAACACGGCCCTGATCTTCACCAACCAGCTGCGCGAGAAGATCGGCGTCATGTTCGGCAACCCGGAGACGACCCCGGGCGGGCGAGCCCTGAAGTTCTACGCCTCCATCCGGCTGGACATTCGGCGCATCGAGACTCTCAAGAACGGGACCGATGCGTTCGGCAGCCGGACCCGGGTGAAGGTCGTCAAGAACAAGGTCGCTTCGCCATTCCGGGTCGCCGAGTTCGACATCATCTACAACGAGGGCATCAGCCGCGAGGGGGGGCTGCTGGACGTTGGCATCGCGTCCGGGGTGCTGTCCAAGACCGGCGCCTGGTTCAACTACGGCGACACCCGCCTGGGGCAGGGTCGCGAGAACTCCCGCGAGTTCCTGAAGGCCAACCCGCGCATGGCCGAAACGATCGAGGACGAGATTCGCGGTCGGGTGGCAACCATCACGGTCCGCGGCCCCGCGCCCGAGGCAGAGTCCGAGACGGGAGACGGCCTGAGCGGAGCGTGAGCGGCGCCAGGGCAAAGAAGGCGGCCCGTGAGCCGCGCCCGCCACCCGACGCTGAGCAAGCTTTCGAGATTGCGGGTCGCTTCCTCGGAACGCGTCCGCGCTCGCACTGGGAGGTCGAGCAGCGGCTACGTCGCGCGGGCGCCGCGGACGGCGTCGTCCGCGCCGCCCTGAACCGGCTGGCGCGCCTCGGCCTGGTGGACGATGTCGCCTTCGCCCGGTGGTGGGTGGAGCAGCGCGACCGCCATGCGCCCCGCGGCCGGATGGCACTCGAGAGCGAGCTGCGCGCCAAGCGCGTTCCGGCCGCGGTCATCGACACGCTCCGGACCGACACCGCAGGCGACCCCGCGCTGAGCGAGGAGGAGCGCGCAGCGGCGGCGCTCGAACGGCACCTCCGCGGGCGACCGTTCCCCGAGGATGGCCGCGCCCTGCAGCGGCTCGGCATGTTCCTCGTCCGCCGCGGCTTCGGCCCGGCCACCGCCCGGGCCGTGCTCCGTCAGCGCGGTGCCGCCGAAAGTACCAAGGACCTCGGTACTCCCGGAGGGGATGGGTCTCTCCACACGGGAGGGTAGCCTCGCAGCAGGTGACGAGGCGCGTCACTGCAGGCGATGGCCTGAAAAAGGCAAACCCGCCGCGAGGTGGGGACGCAAAGCCAGGGGTCTCTTGAGGTCAATCCTCGCGAGATAGCCAGGCCGCCACAAGCCCTCGCATCATTCAGTGAAGGGAAGAATGATGCAGGCAGTCGGTTCCGCAGGCGCGGGTTGCAACGCTCGATCTGACCGAGCCGTTGACCGCGCTTTCGTCATGCCCGCCACGACACGTGGCGGCCGCGTCCTTGGGCGCGTGGCCATCCTGCTTGGCGTGTCGTGGGAGTACTTCAAGTCTGGGGACACGCCCCGCGTGCGCCGCCCGTTGCTCCCCCGACCACATCGCTTCGCGACAGTCCTGGCCAGCGTCGGTGTGCTCGTTTCAGCCGTGGCTCCCGCCGCGTCCCTGGGCGCGGCCTACGATCCAGCCACCGATCCGTACTCGATGGCGAACACCACCAGCTGGATCGGTGCCGCCTCCTGGTGGCAGGCCGGATACACGGGGGCAGGAATCGATGTCGCGGTCATCGACACCGGCGTCAGCCCGGTCGAGGGACTCGCGACCCCCGGCAAAGTCCTGTACGGCCCTGATCTCTCCCTCGAGTCGCAGGCACCCCATCTCCGGAACCTCGACACCAATGGACACGGCACGTTCACGGCCGGTCTCATCGCCGGGAAGGATTCCGGGCTTCAACAGCCGTACGCCGCCGCCTCGCCATCGCTCTACCGCGGAATGGCGCCCGATGCCCGAATCGTGAGTATCAAGGTCGGCGTGGCCGATGGGGGGGTGGACGTCTCGCAGGTGATCGCGGCCATCGACTGGGTGGTCCAGAACCGTAACTCCGACGGGCTGAACATCCGCGTCCTCAACATCGCCTATGGGACGAACACGACACAGTCATATCTCGTTGACCCTCTCGCCTACGCCACGGAGCAGGCCTGGAAGCATGGCATCGTGGTCGTCGCGGCCGCCGGCAACAGCGGCTATCAGCGAGGATCTGGTGCACCAGGCCTCGCGAACCCTGCCTACGACCCATACACGATCGCAGTCGGCGGGTCGGATTCGATGGGCACGTCGGCCCTGTGGGACGACACGATTGCCAGCTACTCGGCGGTCGCGGCCAATGGGAACACGCGGAAGCCTGACGTCGTCGCATTCGGGTCGCACATGCAGGGACTGCGGGTCCCGAACTCGTATCTCGACATGACCTACCCGGGCGGGATCATCGACAGCCGCTACTTCCGGGGCAGTGGGACCAGCCAGTCAGCCGCGATCACCTCCGGAGCGGTGGCCCTCATTCTCCAGAAGTATCCGGCGATGCCGCCAGATCAGGTGCGTGCGTTCCTGAGCGCAAACGCGGTTTCACTGAGCGTCACTCCACGACTCCAGGGCAAGGGCGAGATCGACCTCCAGCCGATGCTGAGCGCGTCTCTTCCTTTGGGCTTCGGCACCTGGGACGTTGCCTCCACCGGCGTCGGATCCCTCGAGCTGTCTCGCGGTACCGACCACGTGACGGACGACGGCGTGATTCTCACCGGAGAGCAGGACATCTTCGGGCACGCATTCGACGC